>CAYPVN010000038.1:0-10521 GCA_964414155.1 uncultured Chitinophagales bacterium | reverse complement strand
AAGAAACGTGGAGTAGTTGTGGAAGAAGAGAGCAAACCCGACGGGCTGATCGGCTTCATAGGCAATAACAACTTCCGCGGCAGGCTTCGGGCCGAACAATGTTGCACGGAGCTGTTCTTCTGTGGCAACCACATCATGCAGAAGTCCTTCATACTCCGCGAGCTCGCGGATGAATGAGAGGATGAGTGGAACATCCTCTACCGACGAATGTCTGATCTGGATTGGCGAAGCTAAATGCTCGTGTTCCATTCAGAGTTGAAACGTATACGTGTACTTTGCGAGAATTGTTCGGGCATCTGTTAGGGGGAGACGTGGCTGCACACGATCTCGAGCGGTGTTCAGCCCTTCATTGTAGACGAGATAGAAATCATTCCCCTCTCTGAAATTGTAGCGGACCCGCATGTTGAGCGAGACGAGATTCCGTGCATTGCTCCACTGGAGGAATGTGTTGATAGAGAAGCTCGTGTTCAGTGAAACCGCGACGCGAAGTCGAGCAACATGTCCATTGAATGCTTCGTTGCGGTCGGGAAAGCGCACGCGCTTGAACTGATACTCGCTGGACAACTGCAGGTATGGAGAGACGCTCCACTCCGGCTTGACGCCGACGGAGAGTTGAGAGCCATCGTAGAACGAACCCGCATTTGCACTCACGGTGCCACGCAGGAGTTTCCCCCAGAGTCGGTAGGATGCATTCGCAGCATAGTACGTGAATCGTCCAGCAGGGACGTGTGCCGAGGATGAAATTGCAAAGGGTGTTTGGAGGTCTTCATGGGTCGCCCGGAGTCCGGCAACGATGAACGCTCCGTATTTGGTATTGCCGTTCCAGGTCAGGCCGAGCTCTGCCATCTCCGTTGAGCCGTCGTCATTCCGAAACACAGAGGAATGATCCAGCGTCACGAGATGTGTCTGGAAGGACGAAACCTCCGGGGGAATCCACCCGAACGAGACTGTCCCTCCGGCAAGCATGTAGTCGTCTCTGATCTTGAAGCCGAGGCCCGGGTTGAATTGCTCACCTGCGCGGATGATGTTTGCACTGTACCCGATCCCGACCGTAGCGTTTCGTTCCCACAAGATCCTCATGAGACCGCTTCGCACTCCACGCGTTTTGAGTGAGTCCTCCACCGTCTGCGCGAGGTTGAGATAGAGGAAGTCGTCACCAAAGAGCTGAATGGTTCCGTCGAGACCGAGAGCTGTATTGTATCGTCCACCCTCACCGAACCTGCTCGTCACCATTCCTCCAATAGTGGAATTCTCATTGAACATTCTGCGGCGAGCACGGAACACGCCTGAGTTCTCGGACGGCTGGTCCTCAAACGTTGTCGTTTGCATATCAAGCAGGCCGATATCCCAATCGCCCACCGTTCCTACAAGCCGCGTCCCACCGTAGATCCGAATCGGTCGGCCGTCATCGGACAAGCCGATCCTTCTGCTGTAGAAGAGCCTTGTGGTTCCACCGGTATTGAAATCGAAGATGTTTGCGCGCTCAAGGAAGAACTGCCGCTTCTCAGGGAAGAAAAGCGAGAAGCGAGTGAGATTGATCTGCTGATCGTCGGCTTCAGCCTGTGCGAAGTCCGTGTTGGCGGAAAGATCGACTGTAAGGTCGCTGGTAAGATTGTACTTTACATCCACACCCGCCTCATGACTGCTCTTGACAATCCGCTCGTAGGCAGGTCGAGCAGTGCTGAGAGAGAAATTCTGGTTGAGTCCGCCGAGGACGTAAGGTGTGACGTAAATCGGATCATGGTGAACGATGTTCTCCAGAACAATATCCTTTGCAACGGACGGTTTCAAATACGCATCCGTCCAGTTTGGCGGAATAGCCGGATAGGTGTCGAACTCATTCTTACGGGCGATCCAACGCCAAACGATCAATCCCATCACTACGCGACCGTTTGAAGGTGAGAAGCGCAGACTGGAGAATGGTATCCGCATTTCGGCGAACCATCCCTCTTCGTTGCGAACGACTGCCACATCCCAGTACGTGTTCCAGCTCTGGTCGGTAGAGCTGGCGCCACGGTCGACACCGTCATTCACGATCGTGAAGTCAACCCGCTTGCCGGCAGGCGTTGTAATGAACGTCAGGGCGTTTTGATTGTCATTGAACGTGTCGAGAATGAGCGCCAACTGGTCATCACTGGCACTCCACACATCGCGGGTCATGGAGTTTCCCTGCACTCGATGGGGTTCTGCATCATAGTTACGCGCGGCAACGTAGAGATTGTCAGCGTCGTATGCAACCCGTATCTCGGTGCGTTCGCTCGGAGGCTTGCCGAATGTCGGCAGATGTATCGTGAGTGGAAGAGGCGTAATCTCCGCCCAGGCAGGTTCATCGCTCATCCCGTCCAGCTCGATCGACCCGCTGAGATGCTGAAGAACCATTGCACCATTACCGTCTTGAGCGACCACAATACTTGCACAAAGAAGAACACAAAACACAGACATACCCACCACTCCTGATTTCATCATTCTCTCAACAACTCCCTTCTGTTGAACTGCACACGATCGGAGGATTATTTGCTTGACAAAGATACCGCAAAACGCTACTATGAATCCAATTCTTTCTCTTCAACAGAACGATGAACAAGATTCATGAATGGGATCGACAGAAAGAGCATGAAGAGAGGTACCACGGACCTACGAAGAGTGATTATCCGAGAAGTGAACGCTTGATAATCGGGCCAATCCTGAAATGATCTGGAGACTATCACGATCTTTGAATGTGGAAGGTCAATCGACAGTAGATCGGAATCGTCTAATACGCAGCTTCCCTTTCAGGTGTCGAGATCTCGACGGTGATCCTTGCGACTCAGTCGTTGACCTTGTTAGGGAGCGCTTGTTCACCACCTTCATCGATAGTCAATGCCTAGACGTGCCTCGCAAACACCATGTGAAATAAATCTTTGCTTCCGGATGATTGACTGAGTCTGATCAGGATACGTTCGTGAGGATCGCGGAATTTGCACCCGCGGCCCTTGATTCGCATGGCTTAGCGCGTTGGTTCGGGCGTGACGTTAACCAACATGTTCGGCCGGAGATTGAGAGTCTCGACGGTTACCTTCGAAATCAAGCCGCTCACGTTGTCAGGGAGCGACTGATCAGCGCGGTCATCGAGAATGGCCGCCAGGCTTGCGCGCGGACGCAGACGAACGTAGCGCGGCGTATTTCCGCCCACGACCAATCGATACCAGAGCGTCTCTCCCTGTAGTTTTGATTGTTCCGCGGCGAGGGCCACCTCGAAAGCCTTCCCCGCTCCCTGGTTAAGCTCCAGCGTTGTGTACTCTGCACGAAGAGTCGGAGTCGGCACACCATTGCCGCGCGAGAGCGCCGGCAGAAACTCGTAGATCCAGTTTCCCAGGAATTGGGCGTGTGGCAGGACGTTGATGATGTTGTCGCGCTCGTCTTCCGCCGGCGACACCGGGTTACTTAGCTCGGCGGCCGTATGTCCGAATGTCGCGTAGACGATCCACCGCTGCCGCTCACTTGATGCCCAGACCGAATAACTGTACCAGCCAAACGTGTCGTTGGCCTGCCGGTGCCATTCGAGGTGCCGAATGTACCCGGCCTCCAACTCGACCGAATGGCCGTCTAGCGCACGCATAATCGCGATGCGTGCGTACGGCCCTTTTTCGGTTTGTGCCACGAGGAGCGTGGGAAGCACGACGCCAACGATCCAAAGCAAACGATGTTTTACCATCTTTCCTCCGATAAGGTAAACGATATGATACACACAGAGAACATTCCGATGAATTGTGGAACAAAACCAGAACCTATGCTCGGGAAGCTTGGTGCTGATCGAGTTACATGGGATTTCCTGTCTTCTTAGAGAATCTCTTATTCACCTCTCCCGATGGAACAAATATCTTTGTCTGGTTGTTGAGATGCGTTGTAAGAATCGGCAATAATTATGGAACCCTGGAGGCTGAAGTTGATCCTCACAAAAATCAAACCAAGAATTCTTCACAGGTATATCAAGTACTTTTACGTACTGAAGTCCGACACTACCGATCTTCCAGCTTCGCTCCACCGACACTTGCCCGACGGGAACATCGAGCTCCTCATTAACCTTGGGGCACCTGTTATCCATTCAGACGCGGAAAAAGGAACTTTTCAGATGCCGCAAGCGCTTGTTGGGGGGCTGCACACTGCTCACTTCTTTTTGAAATACACCGGTCATGTGTACCTTGTCGGCGCCTTTGTTAAGCCAGGAGCAGCCACTATTCTGCTGAATGATCGGACTGAGACTTATAAGAAGGCATTTGCTCCCGCACACTTGCTTTTTCCAGCGGAGATTGACCCGCTCACAGAGCAATTGCGAAGGCTCTCACGCCCAACGGAAATCGCCAAAGTATTGGAATCCTTCCTTGTGCCAAAATTCGTTTCTCGCGATGAACCACGCTATTTTGGCAACATTCAGAAGACCATTGAAGTGATTGAAGCGAGCGAAGGAAGTATTTCTCTTAGAAACCTTCATGAAATGGCATACATGAGCGAACGGAATTACAGGGGGATATTTACTGAGTATGTCGGTTTTAGTCCGAAGGAATATGTCCGCATCACACGGGCCAAAAAAGTTCTTAGGCTTTTGAGAAGCGGTACTCCGATTTTCGACGTCGCTATCCAGCTTGGATATTACGACCCAGCGCATCTAAGCAAAGACTTTGCCGGCATTGCAGGGATTCCTCCATCTAAGTTTTTGGGGCGACTCAACTCCCTTGACCTTGGGTATCTGAGCCATTAGTGTTAATGCGCCGACCATCCCCCGCCTCTGACAACGATAACGCCGAGAACTCCTAGCCGTGATCCACAGGCAGACACAAGTCGCAGCGATCCTTCCCCGTATGTCGCAAACACGAGATCCCTCACAACTCGCACTCCACACGTCGCGGGTCATGGAATTCCTCTGGACACGATCATGCTCAGCGGTGAAGTTGCGTGTTACGACGTAGAGGTTGTCATCATCGTACGTGATCCGAATCTCCGTGCGCTCACTCGGCTCCTTGCCAAAGGTCGGCAGGTGCATTGTCAACGGCAGTGGTTCAATGGCCTGCCACATCGCATCGCACCGATTCTTGCTTGACTAACATGCAGGAAAGCTGTACTATGAATCCAATTCTTTCTTTTCACTGGAACGATGAATGATATTCATGAAGGGAGATGACGGAGAATGAGTATTGAGATGCGGCACCTGGAGTTGCTTGTAGCAATTGTGGAGGAGGGAACACTGACGAAAGCAGCTGACCGTTTACATCTGACCCAATCGGCCCTTAGTCATCAGTTGCGTGATGTGGAGGACCGGCTGGGTGCGCGATTGTTTCGGAGAATCAACAAGCGGATGATTCTGACACAGGCCGGTGAGCGACTGCTCTCCTCAGCACGCGCCGTGAAGAACGAGCTTGAACGAGCGCGGGGCGACATACAGCGGATGATCAACGGCGATTCGGGCATCCTGCGGATCAGCACCGAATGCTACACGTGTTATAATTGGCTTCCTCCGCTTCTCCAGACATTCAGCAGGAGATTCCCAGATGTTGATGTGAAGATCATTGTCGAGGCAACGCATCGCCCTATCCAGGCATTGCTGAAAGGGAAGCTCGACCTCGCGATTGTCGCCAGCGAACCCTCGGATGAAACCAAGCTCTTCTTCGCGCCGCTGTTCGAGGATGAGCTTGTAACCATCATGAAGCGAGATCATCCCCTGTCACGGCGCCGATATGTCGAGGCACAGGATTTTGCACGTGAACATCTTCTGGTGTATGATTTGCCGGAAGAGGACATCAGCATCTTTAAGAAAGTTCTGATTCCCGCAGGCGTAACACCACGGAAAGTTTCCCGCGTGCAGCTGACGGAGGCGATTATCGAGATGGTGCGAGGGGGGTTCGGCGTTGCGGTGCTGGCAAAGTGGATTGTGGAGCCGTTCTTAAGATCGGGAGACCTGGTGGCGCTCCCGATAACACGGCAAGGCGTGCATCGTCAATGGAAGGCGGTCATGATGAATGACGGCTCCATCCCAAAGTATATGCAGGAATTTGTCAAGCTCTTTGTAAAGAACCCCGTCGCCTCGCGGAAAAGCTCACGAGTGATACCACGTGTTGTTGCACCAACACCTCGTGCAGGACGCCCACCGGACCATCGAAAATCCGGACCACTGCCGAGAGTTCTCACTCAGTCGAGGTGAGAGTCTTGCTGCGCCTGCTCATGGAAATCTCTCAACGCACTGAAAAGGCGAGTCTCTTGTGGTGTTACTTTCGTCCGCATGCAAGTTGGATGGCAGCAGGTGAACGCCGTAGAGCGTTCATCGCCCATATTCCGCCTGCCGGACCGATGGCGAGAAAAGCAAACGCATAGCGCCATCCAACCATGCTTTCCAGAGCCGGTATCATTCGAATCGTGATGAGTGTAAGCAGGAAGCCAAGGCTGGTCTGCAGCGTCAACGCAGTACCTGTGTATTCGGGTCTGCACAATTCGCTAACGCAAGCGGAAAACTGCGCCGAGTCTGCTACCACGGCGAATCCCCAGATGAGACAGACAAGAACAAGCGCGAGAGGACTGCCGCCGAACAAGAAACCTACGATGATCGAACATGCACCACTGATAAGCAACGATGCAATGGTGAGTGTCGTACGGCCATACTTGTCGGCTAACTTTCCAGCGACAAGGCTCCCGATTCCACCAACGGCTATCACGGCAAAGGCTGAGACACTCGCCCATTCTTGCCCAACCCCAGCGACTGCGAAGCTTGCCAATAAGAAAATGGGCGCCCACACCCACATCGCATATAACTCCCACATATGACCGAGATAGCCGAGATTGGCAAGGCGGAGTTCGCGGTTGCTCATGATCTCTCCCACGTATTTCCAATTGAAGGGTGGCGACACAAAGCGAAACGGGCCTTCTTCAATGAACGCAGCTGCAAGTACACCACCGAGTGCGGCAAGTACTCCAGAGATGTAAAGAACAGACTTCCAGTCATCCATGCCGCCGAGTGCGGTCAACAGATGCGGCGATGCAGATCCAATAGTGAGGGCACCGACCATCAGTCCTATCCCCAATCCCCGGTCTTCTTTCGTCCATGTTGCAATAATCTTCATACCGACAGGATAGACACCGGCAAGAAATACTCCGGTAAGAAATCGAAGAACCAATGCAGGCCCAATGCCGGAGACAGACGGTATCAACGCTGTTGAGAGGGCGGCGAACCACGCAGATACGGCCAACAACCTATGAGCAGGAACGCGATCTGCAAGATTGAGTAGTGAAGAAGCCAGCGCGCCAACAACGAAGCCAATCTGAACCGACATGGTGAGCCACGAGCGACCGGCGTCACTCAAGGCCCACACTTCAGTCAGTGCCGGAACCACTGCAGATGCCGAAAACCAAACCACCATCGCAAACAACTCAGCCAGCGACAAGAGGAGTAGAGTGCGGAGTTTGGAATTCGAGATCACCATTCAGATCTAACGGGTTAGGGAGTGAAGTGACATTGGGACTCCTTTCAAATGATGAAACTGTTGAAACAGTTCCGTCAAAGGAGAATTCTATTGATATGTAGCACCTCGATAAATCGAGGTGCTAATCAGTCCAATGATCCAACCGCCTTCTCAACCTCCTCCAAAATCTCACATGACCTCACGAGGTCCTTCATCTTATTATGGTCGGAGTAGAGAGGACGGTCCTCATTGAGGTGTTTTACATGTTTGCGGATTGTGCGGTGGGCGGTTGTGACACCGAGACCTTGCTTGAAATCCCGAAACTCAAGCGCCTGTGCGGCGGCCATGAACTCGATGCCAAGCACACCGTACGCGTCATCGAGTATTTGCGCATTCTTGATCGCGGTGTTCATTCCCATCGAGACAAAATCCTCCTGATCTGCAGCAGCAGGAATGGATTGAATCGACGCCGGAGCGGAGAGCATCCTCTGCTCAACAATAAGGGAATCAGCGGTATACTGGCTGAGCATGAAACCGGAAAAGAAGCCAGGATTTTTTGTGAGGAACGCGGGAAGCCCCTGACTTAGAGCAGGGTTGGTTAACCGGTTCAGCCGCCGCTCCGAGAGAACGCAGACCATCGTAACGGCCGCGCTGATCATATCCATGGGGAGAGAAACCGGTGTACCCTGAAAGTTTGCACCGGTAAGCGTGAGCTTCGCGTCCGGAACGAAAATCGGGTTGTCGGCAACGCCGTTCAACTCGATCTCGACCTGCTTTTTAGCCCACGCAACTGCGTCATGCGCGGCGCCAATAACCTGCGGGCTGGAGCGCATCGAGTATGCGTCCTGCACTTTCGTTTTCATCTTGCCGGCGAGGAGATCGCTTCCCTGAACGCACCTCGTGATTGCTTTCGCGCTGCGGATGGCTCCGGGAAAACCACGGAGCTCATGCAACAAGACGTCATAGGGCTTCAGGTTCGCAATCAATGCTTCAAGAGTCATGGCGCACCCAATCTCAGCCTGCTTCAGCCATCTGTTAATGTCGTACAGCTGAACGGCGCTCATCGCCGTCAACACGTTCGATCCGTTGATCATCGCCAGACCGTCACGCGCTTGCAAACCGGGAATCGGGATTCCTGCCCGTTCCATCGCAGCTTTGCCCGGGAGGCGCTCTCCCTTGTAGAATGCTTCCCCCTCACCCATCAACAACAACGCGGCTTGCGACATCGGAGCCAGGTCGCCGCTCGCACCAACGGATCCTCTCTGACAAACCACCGGCGTCACGCCTTTGTTGAGCATCTCCACCACCGTCATGGTGATTTCCGGACGGCAGGCTGAATTACCGTGCGCGTGGACGTTGATCCTGCCTGCAAGCGCACCGCGGACATATTCTATCGGTGCAGGATCGCCGATCCCCGCTGCATGGTTATAGATAAGAAAGCGCTGGAAATCCTTGAGCTGCTCATCATTCAGGACGACTTCAGAGAATTCTCCGATTCCGGTGTTCGTGCCGTACATGATTTCACGAGTACGGAGTTTCTCTTCGAGCATCGCACGACACACCTTGATACGTTCGAGCGCTTTCGGGTCAAGCTCAATCCTCTCACCCCCGCGTGCAATGCGAACGAGTTTCTCGATCGTGAGTGACGAACCATTCAGGACTATTGCCATTCGAGTTTGCCCGAACGAATCCAAAGAAAGAATCTCAAACGAGGAGGAATCTCATTTTCCCTATTCAGCAAGCATCCTCCGAACCTCATCCACGCACCGATCGCGCGGCACCGTGACCTGCACTGACCGTGATAGCTTCAGCCATTCCTCACGTTCCTTGCCTTCGGCGGCCTTCTTCTTGTCCTGGAGCTTCGCTCCGAGCTTCAGATTTTTAATTGTCACTTCGCCCTTTGCAAACTCATCGCTGCCGATGAGAACCGCAATCGGTATCTGTTGACGGTTCGCATACTGAAGCTGCTTGCCCAAACTCGTTTCTTCACCCAGATATAACTCCGTATTGATACCCGCTCCCCGCAGCTCACGGGTGATCTTCTGGTAATCTGCAATGCGGCTGGGTTCCATCACCGTAACAATAGCTTGTGCGGTCGAAGGAGCAAGCTCAAGGACACCAAGTTTTTGCAACGCCGCAAAAAGGCGGTCAACTCCGATGGACGCGCCGACGGCAGGGATCTTCTTTCCAAGGAACCGCTCAACCAATCCATCATATCTCCCGCCGCCGAACACCGACCCGAACTCCGGCGCGTCAGTGAGGACTGCCTCGAATACCGGTCCCGTGTAATAATCGAGCCCGCGGGCAACACTCAGATCGAGCACCACATTCTCTTCAGGGATGGCTAACTCATCGAGCGAGTTGCATATGAAATCAAGTCCGCTGATCGCCTCCCGTGCTGAGGAAACGGAAGAAAAGAGTTTTGTGAGCGATGAAAGTACATCCCTCCGATCGCCCGGTGGCAACGCGAGAAACTCTCTGATGCGAGAGACCTGGTTCTTGTTCAGTCCAAGCCCTTTGATCTTGTCACCGGACGCATCTGTTCTGCCCACTGTGAGCTCGGCAGAAACTCCCTCAACGCCTATCTTGTCAAGTTTGTCGAGAATTCTGAAGACATTGTGTGAGAACGTGTGGGGAATGCCGGCAAAATCGAGCAGACTGTTGAGCACTTTGCGGTCACTGAACTTTACCTTGAAGCGCTTCAGGCCGAGCGCCTTGAGCGTATCGTGCATCCCGCAGATGATTTCCACATCGGCGGCCATTGATGCGGTGCCGACCGAATCAATATCGAATTGGATAAACTCTCTGAACCTTCCGGGATCGGGTTTGTCCGCTCGCCAGACGGGTGCAACCTGGTACCGTCGGAACGGAAGTTCAAGGTCGGGATACTGCGCCACCACGCGCGCAAGCGGGACAGTGAGATCGAATCGCAGCGCTACGTGTTCGTCTTCGGGGTTGTTGAAATGAAATATCTGCTTGACGTTCTCGTCGCCGTAGCCGACGAGCGTAACGAGATACTCGAGCGCTGGAGTTTCAAGGGGCTGAAAGCCGTACCGCTCATACACTGAGCGGATCGTGGAGATCAACTTCAACC
>CAYPVN010000037.1:0-13468 GCA_964414155.1 uncultured Chitinophagales bacterium | reverse complement strand
ATCGGCAGTTGGCGGTCTCACTGCTCTCACGCGTTTGACGTTGGGAGAAATCCTTATCGTTGACGAAACGCGTAGTTTGTTGCGGGATGCGATGAGAGAGTGTAAAGCGGTCGCTATGGCAAAGGAGGCGAATATTCAGCCACAGTTCGTCGACACGCTCTTTGAGATGATGAAGACGTTCGACAAGAATTCTCGCTCTTCACTTCACCACGATCTTGCACACAACAAGCCGCTGGAGATTGACGCGCTCTCCGGCACGGTCGTTCGCTATGGGGAGGAACTCGGTATACCGACACCGATTCACCGAACCATCTATGCTTCATTGCTTCCGTATCATCTTAAGCACATGGAGCTTCGAAGGAACAGCCACGCGTCAGCTATGAATCACCCCAAAACGGAAAGGACACGATGAAAACCTCACGCGGGGCATCCGCTCGAACCATGACACTTGCCACTAAGGCCATTCATGGCAACAACCTCCGGGCATTTCAGGGCCCGGTCGCACAGCCGATTGTGCAGACCTCCACGTATCGTTTCGCAGACTCAAACGACGCAGTGCGATACGCGCAGGGCGATCCGGATGTGTACGTGTACACGCGCTATCACAATCCTACCGTTAGGGAGGTTGAAGAACGGCTCGCCCTGATGATGGACGGTGAGAAGGCGCTTCTGTTTTCCTCCGGCATGGCGGCCATAACATCTGCGATACTTTCCATTGTGAAATCGGGGGACGAGATCATCAGCACGCCGGGATTATACGGTGGCACATACAGGTTTTTCAGGGACATTTTGCCGAACTACAACATCATCGTCAAGTACATTCAGCCAGACTCGTTGGATGAGCTGCCAAATCTCACAACCCGCAACACAAAGCTTGTGTATTTCGAGACGCCCACAAATCCCACGCTTAGTATCGTCGATATCCGATCGCTTGTCGCGCAAACACGGAAGGCCGAGGGGCGAACCGGCTCGCGCATCACCACGATGATCGACAACACCTTTGCCACCATATTGAATCAGGACCCGTTCCGCTTCGGCGTGGACGTGATTGTAGAGAGTGGCACGAAGTATCTCGGCGGGCACAGCGACATCATGGCCGGGGCAGTCATCGGAACAAAGAAGTTCATCAACGGCGTTCACACGCAGCTCAAGTACTACGGCGGATGTGCCGATCCGATGGCAGCATATCTTCTGCTCAGGAGTTTGAAAACTTTCGAGCTTCGCGTGCAGCGGCAGAATGAGAATGCGCTGGCGCTAGCAACATATTTCGGACGCCACAAGAAGGTCAACCGCGTTCTCTATCCGGGACTCCGATCTCATCCTCAACATGCGCTCGCAAAGAAGCAGATGGTTGGTGCTGGAAGTAAGGGATATGGAGGAATGGTGACAATTGAAGTCAAAGGTGGCGTGACGGCTGCAGTGCGAGTGTGCGACTCTCTGATGGTAGCCGTCAATGCGATGTCGCTTGGCGGTGTGGATACGCTGGTCAGCATTCCTGTCTACTCATCGCACATCAACATGACTGCAGACGAGCTTAAGAGCCATGGCGTCACACCGGGGATGATTAGAATTTCTGTTGGTGTCGAGGGAATTGAAGACCTGAGGCGGGACTTTGATCAAGCATTGAAAAAAATCTGAGCTGCCCTGGATTTCACATTGCTCACTTCCTTCTCGACACTCAAACCTCCTTGATTTTCAGCGCTTTTTTGGTTACCATGATAGCCCAAATCCATCAGGAAACCCATCTGTTCCATCTTACAACGGAGTAACACACTGTGGTGTCTTCGAATCTAAAGCAACGATATGTCCGATTTACCTGCACGACCATTTGTGCATCAGCGGTGGTTCTTTCAAGCTGCTCACCCAAACATGGCGATATTATTGTCACGCGGATTGGCGATAGCACGATCACCATGGCAGATTATGAGAACCTTTACGTTAAGAGCAATGGCAGTCGCGAGATGGGGGCTAAAGCCACCATGGAGGAGCGGGAGAAATTCCTCGACCTCATGACGAAGTTCCGGCTCAAGCTTGCCGATGCGTACCGTCGCGGTCTTGATAAAAGTTCTGAGGTCCTGAGTGAGATCGACCAATACAAGGGGAGTCTTACGGCCGCATACTTGACCGATAGAGAAGTCACGGCCCCGGGTGTTCGCGCAACGTACGACCACCGGAGGTTTGAATACCGCACAAGCCACATTCTTTTTACCCTCGCGGGCAGCGCATCCCCAGAGGATTCTGCCAAGGCCTACGCCAAAGCATATGAGGTGATAGGCAAACTGAAAGCAGGCGCAGACTTCAATGGTTTGGCGCTGGAGTACTCAGAAGATCCCTCGGTGAAGCAAAACAAAGGTGACCTCTATTACTTCATCGCTGGACAGATGGTTCCGCCGTTTGAAGATACGGTGTTTACAATGAAGGTCGGCCAGTTTACAATGACTCCGGTGCGCACACAATTCGGGCTTCACATCATCAAGTTGACCGATAAGAAACCTGCAGAGGGTGAAATGCAGGGCAGCCATATCATGACCCGTTTCTCTGCACAGGATCCCACACCTGAGGACACACTTGATGCTTACACGAAAATCAGACTCATTCAGGACAGTCTGGGTATGGGTCTTGATTTTGCCGAACTTGCAAAACGGAATTCTGCCGATCCCGGCTCTGCCCTGCGTGGCGGCAATCTTGGATGGTTCTCACGTCGACGATGGATTCAGCCGTTCGATGAAGAGGCCTTCAAATTGAAACCGGGACAGACATCAGGTATCGTCCGAACAATCTATGGCTACCACATCATCAAGTGTTATGACGCTCACCCGCCCAAGGGTTTTGAAGATGCAAAAAAAGATGTACAGCAGGTGTACCAGCAGTCGCGATTCCAGAGCGATTACAAGAAATTCACGGGTCGGTTGCAGAGGGAGGCAGAGTTCAACCTCCACGAGGACGTACTGAGCCGGTTCATTGTCTCGCTCGACTCGAATACAACTCCGCGTGATAGCAACTGGACCAACTCCCTGCCGGCGATGCTCAGGGCCTCAACGTTACTCTCGTTTGGCCCTCGCAACGTCACGCTGGATAGCGTCATTGCTCTGTTGAAGGTTCAGCAGGATTTCATCAATATTCCGCTCCGTGCATCGCCAATCAGGACGGCCATTGACAAGGTTGCAGAGCAGCTTCTCTTCACAGTCAAGGGGGAAAAAATTGAGCGTGATTATCCGGAATTTGCAGCAATCATGAAGGAGTACCGCGAGGGAATCCTTCTCTACCAAATTGAACAGGATCAAGTGTGGAACAGGGTCGCGGTGAACGATTCCGCGATCCGTGTGTATTTTGAGCAGCACCGTGACAAGTATACATACCCGAACCGTGTGGAGTTTGCACAACTTCGTTTCGCCAACGATTCCATTGCGAACGTCGTCTATGAAAAGTTGATAAGTGGCAAGACGTTCGCAGATATTGCTGCAGCCGATTCCATCCGTATGAGCAGGCCGAACAACTATCAACTTGAGTTCAAGCGGGGTTCAACGCAACTCTCGCCGCAGACAAAGCAACTGCTCGATGGTGCCGCGGACGATCTTGCTCGTGATGCGTTCCTGAGAATTCAATTCACCGCACATCCTGACACAACGACGAGCAAAGCCCGGAACAGAAAGATCGCAAGCCAACGACTCGAAGCAGTCAAGATGTATCTTAAGAAGAAGATGGATATAGCCGACGACCGTATTGTAACGCTTGCATTGCCGGGGGGTGGAGACAAGACCCCTGAAGCGAAGAAGGAGACTGCCGAGCGGAATTCCCGTACCGGCCTTGATTTTGTTGGCAGGAAAGCAGCGGTGATTAGCAAGGTGGAAGCGAGCATCCTTCCCGTGACGACCGATGAACGCACGAAGCTCGCGGACTCTCTTGGGGTTGGGAACTATTCGATGCCCTTTAAAAATACTTTGGGGTATTCAATAATCAGGGTTCTGAAAAAGGATCCCGCTCGTCAGAAAACATTTGAGGAGGCAGGGACGGAAATTTCAAGCGGCTTTCAGGAATACGAGTCCAAGCGGCTCGAAAGTGAGTGGCTGGATAGCCTGCAAAGGGCTTATCCTGTTCTCCAATACAAAGAGGCTCTGAAAAACGCGTTCCCGCCGAATCCATAACCATGCGGGAACGGCCGCATGTCTTGTGTTGTGGGTTGTTCTCCTCGCCGGCTGTTCACGTGAGGCGGAGCGGCCGCCGTATGTAGCGCGTGTTGATGAGTCCGTACTCACAGAAGATGATCTTGCTGCGTCGCGCAATTCACCGGGCGATGTTCACTCCCGCGAATTCATCAACAATTGGGTAACGACCGAACTGCTCTATCAGGAGGCGGTGCGCCGCGGACTTGCAAACAGCGTTGATCTGCAGCGACAACTCGAGGCCGTAAAGAAACAGTTCGCCATTAACGCGTTGCTTGAGGAAGAGCTGTATGCCAGTGACACGGCCCTTGCAAGTGATGCAGCGATTGCGGCGTGGTACGATTCAACAAAGAATGCGTTCCTCCTGAAGGAAGACGTGGTCAGTATGAGTTATGCTCTGTTTGCCGAGAGGGACGCTGCGAATGCTTTCCGCGCGAGGCTTCTCCGCTCCATACCATGGAGTAGTGCGGTCGCCGTACTACAGAGCGATTCTCTTCTCCGTCCACTCCTTCTGCAAATCGCAACGCGACAGTACTTCACGCACAGCAACCTGTATCCCGAGGAACTATGGAAACTCTCGCGAACGTTAGCAAGGGAGGAAGTGTCGTTTGTTTTGAAGACGGACGCGGGATACTATGTCCTTGTGGCGCACGGAGTACAGCGGACAGGGGAAATTCCCGATCTCGAATATGTCAGAAATGAAATCCGGGACCGAATCCTGATTGCAGAACGCAGAGCGAACTACGAGAAGTTGCTGACGAATCTTCGCTCGACACATTCCGTAGAAATTCATATTGCGCCTGTCGATTCCGTGACACCATCAATTGAGTAAGAAGAGAACTCTATGACGAAGAAACCGATGAGATTCCTCATATGTATCATCTCAATTTTTGTGCTGCCCATGTTATCCACGGGGCAGGTGTTGGACAGGGTTGTTGCCGTGGTAGACAAGGATCTGATCCTCGAATCGGATCTCAATGCACAGGTGCAATTCTCCGTGTTCAATAACAAAGCGGATCCCAACGAGCCCGGGTTGAAGGAACGAGTATTGCAATCCATGATCAACGAAAAACTGATTGTCGCAAAGGCAATCGAAGACAGCATCACCGTTAGTGAGGATGAAGTCCAACAACAGTTGGATGCGGTGATCAAGCAGCGGATTCAGCAGGTAGGGTCGGAAGCGCGTCTGGAGGAACTCTACGGCATGCCGCTCAGCAAGATCAAGCGGGAGTTTCGCGACGAGATGAGGAAGAACCTCCTTGCCCAGAGATTGCAGCAGCAAAAGTTTTCGGGATCGGAGATTAGCCGGCGTGAGGTGGGGGAGTTTTTTCAACAATACAAAGATTCGCTCGGCACTATCCCCGAAGAGGTGGAGCTTGCGCATATCGCTATGAAGCGAAAACCCGGCGAAGCAGCAAAGACATCCGCGAGGGCGAAGGCACAAGCGCTACTCGATAGCATCAAAGCCGGTGTCGACTTCAAGGAACTTGCCCAGCGTCATTCGGAAGACCCTGCCACTACCTCTCACGGCGGTGACCTTGGTCTCGTCCGTCGTGGACAGTTTGTGAAGGAGTTTGAGACGGCCGTGTTTGGTTTGAACGAACAACAGGTTTCGGGCATTGTGGAGACACAGTTCGGGTTTCACATTATCCAATTGGTGGAACGACGGGGCGATGCTGTGCATCCACGCCACATCCTGATTCGTGTTGAGCGCACGGGTGGGGATGACAGTGTGGTTGTAAGATTTCTTGATTCCCTTCGCACACGGGCCTTGGGTGGGGTGGGCTTCGCTGAACTGGCTAAGAAATACTCGGAGGATACGGAATCATCCCTGATCGGTGGAAGCCTCGGCACCACCGCGCTCGATCAAGTGGATAAGACGTTCTATCCGACGATCGTGAATCTTAAGGAGGGAGAAATCAGCGAGCCGGTTACGCTTTCCCTGCCGGGTTTTGACGGATTCCACATCGTGCTTATGAAGAAACGTACACCCGCACATCAGGCATCGCTCGAACGGGACTATCATCGCATGGAAACCATCGCGGTGAACTTCAAACGCAATCGGGAATATGCAGCCTGGATTGAGGATCTCAAAAGCAAGATATACTGGCAATCACGATTATAGGTGAGGGGGCTATCCCGTTGGCAAAAACTTCAACCGTAGGAACATTAAACGACGTTGATGCTGCGCGTGAGCTGAAGGAATCATATGACGCGCTGCGAAAGGAAATTGCAAAGATTATTGTCGGACAGGATGCTGTTGTCGAGCAGTTGCTGGTTGCCCTGCTGGCGCGTGGTCACTGTCTGCTTGTCGGCGTACCGGGGCTTGCCAAGACACTGTTGATACGGACTCTGTCAGAGGTGCTGGACCTGAAGTTCAATCGGATCCAGTTCACGCCCGATCTCATGCCGAGTGACATTACGGGAACGGAAATCATCGAAGAGAACGCGTCGACCGGAGGTAAATCGTTTAAGTTTGTCCAGGGGCCTGTGTTTGCCAATATCGTTCTGGCAGACGAGATTAATCGTACACCGCCAAAAACACAGTCCGCTCTCCTTGAGGCGATGCAGGAACATCGTGTTACCGCTGCCGGGCAGACATATACATTGCGGGAGCCATTCTTTGTGCTTGCAACGCAGAACCCGATTGAGCAGGAAGGGACCTACCCTCTTCCGGAAGCACAACTCGATCGATTCATGTTTAATCTCTGGCTGGATTACCCCTCCATGAGCGAGGAGGTCCAGATCGTGAAAGCGACGACGAGCCTCTTCTCGCCTGCGTTGGCACATGTACTGTCTGGCGATCAGATTATTTTCTTTCAGGACCTTGTCCGGCGTGTGCCCGTCGCCGACAACGTCATTGAATTCGCTGTGCGTCTTGCAACCAAATCAAGACCCGGGTCGGGGCAGGCGCCACAGTTCATCAAGGACTGGCTCAGTTGGGGAGCCGGCCCTCGCGCGTCACAGTATCTCATCCTGGGCTCGAAGACACGCGCAATACTGTCCGGGCGACACACGCCCGACATAAACGACGTCCGGCACATGGCGGGTCCCGTGCTGCGACACCGGATCGTACCAAACTTCAACGCCGAAGCCGACGGTGTATCGAGTATTGATATCGTTGAGCGGCTTGTGAAGGAGACGGAGTAACTCGCCTGACTGCAGTCTGTTGATTTCGGAACCCGAGTCAATCCCCAACCGCGATACTCTCATGTTTATTAGCACACACTAACGCCGTACTATTCATTCATGCCAAGTATAGAGCTCGGTTTCACAGTATCCGCCGCGATCATCTTACTTCTGTCGCTGCTCGCTGCCGGCATTGCAATTCTGTTCTATCGATACACTCTTCCCCCCATTCCCCGCCCAATTCGGATTGTACTCATCGCGCTCAGAACTGCAGTGCTTTCTTTCTTGCTGATGCTTCTGTTCGAACCGATTCTCAAGCTTCTCTTCTCGTTAACACAGCCGCCGGTTCTTGCTGTACTTGTTGATAACAGCAAGAGTATGGGCATCGTGGACAGAGTTGGAACCCGCTCTGAACAACTCACGTCGATTCTCGGCAGTGGGGAGTTCCGAAACCTTTCAGGCAGACTGGCCCTTCATTATTACACCTTCGGTACACAATTGAAGGGGCACGGTTCCTTCTTAACAGATTCACCAACATTTGTTGAAGATGCAACAGATATTTCGTTCGCACTTCATACGCTTGCCGCGGAGAGAGAGCGGAATAACATTCAGGCTGCTCTCATCATCACGGATGGCGGCTACAATCTCGGTCAAAATCCTCTGCACGAAGCTCAGGAGATTGCAATTCCGCTCTACACCATGGGTGTCGGAGACTCGACAGAGCAGAAGGATGTACTCATCACAAAACTGTTGGCTAATGACCGTGTCTACAATGAGTCACCAACAATCGTTGATGTGAGGCTCAAGGGCTCCGGATATAATGGGGAGAAGATCGAGGTTGTGCTAAGCGAAGGCGCCAGGGAGCTTGACAGGAAGATTGTTACTTTGGGAGATGGAACTCGCGAGTATGCCGTCCAGCTTTCTTATGTGCCTGAGGGTGAGGGGACGAAGAGGCTCGCAGTGAGAATCTCCTCCCTTCCGGGGGAGTTGACAACCCAAAACAATCAGAAAACATTTCTTGTAAGAATTCTGAAGAGCAAACTCCACTCCCTCATTATTGCGGGGGCACCTTCACCCGATCTCTCCATCATCAGACAAACGCTGGCCGAAGAGAAGAACATCAGCGTATGGTCATTCACTCAGCACATGCAGGGAGGATTTTATGAAGGCCCCCTCTCTCTGGCGATCGTCGATTCGGCGGATTGTATTGTGCTGATCGGGTTCCCGAATGCCTTTACCAATGCGGCAACACTCGATATCCTGAGGAATACCATCGTCCAGCGGAAAACACCTGTCCTCTTTGTTGCTGGGAAGAATGTTGACGATGTGAAACTTAGAGCGCTCAGTTCCGAGCTACCGTTTAGTACTGAAAGTGTTTCCTCGCAAGAACAATACGTGTTTCTGCAGCCTTCAGATGCACAAACAGGAAACCCGATTCTGAAGACCGGCGAGACAGATGCCGGATGGGCTCGTCTTCCGCCAATTTTCAGAACGGCAACGACCTACAAAGCAAGGCCCGAAGCGACCGTTCTTGGATTCTGTAAAATTCAAAATGTTATGACAAGCGAGCCGTTGCTTCTTACACGCAACGTGAACCGTCAGCGATCAATTGCTTTTCTCGGCTACGGCATCTGGAGGTGGCGACTGATGGGACAAGGCTCGTCGGGGTCAGAGCTGCTCCTTTCAGTATTCCTTGCGAACAGCATTCGCTGGCTGACTACACGCGACGACGACAAGCCTGTGAAGGTAACACCAACGAAGGACGCTTTTACCTATGGAGAATCTGTCGAGTTTGTTGGCCAGGTGTACGATGCCAGCACGCAACCGGTCGACAATGCCCAATTGCGTGTAACGGTTGAGCATCGGGATGCACAATCCGAGCTTTCACTACGGCCCATCGGCGCGGGGCGTTATGAAGGAATTTTTGAGGGACTGCCTGAGGGTGATTACACTTTTCGAGCACAAGCGAAGACAGACGGGCTGCAATTGGGCGAAGACAGGGGACGGTTCTCCGTTGGCGGGCTTGATCTTGAATTCCAAGACACCCGCATGAACGTATCCTTCCTGCGTCAGCTTGCATTCCGCACGGGAGGGCGGTACCTCTCGCCGCCTGAGCTGAGTGCTCTCTCAGCAGAACTTGCGGGACGACCGTCGTTCACCCCGCGCGATGTAACACGTGCAAGCGCTCTTGAATTATGGAATTGGCAGTACACTCTTGTAGCAATTATTGTGCTCTTTGGTTTGGAATGGTTTATCCGTAAACGGAGGGGGATGTTGTAAGAGCGCAAGATTTGATTATGAGAAACACAAAGGCCGGGACAGTCAAATCGGAATCCCGGCCTTTTCACTATCCATCACTTACTTTTCTTCTTTGGTTTGCGCGGAGGTCCTTTCTTCGACTCACCATCTTTCGGAACCTTCTTAACCTGATCGAATAACGTGGGCTGATCACCAGAAGATTTTACCTTCGGCTCGTCGGGTTTGGGTTCTGCTTTAGCTTCCTCTGGTTGGCCGTTGGTCGGTTCATCATCCTCTGGCATCACCACGGCAACATCGGAAATCGAGTCTCCTTCATCCAGCCTGATCAGTCGCACGCCTTGTGTGTTCCTTCCCGCAACGCGAATCTCTGATGCATGCTGGCGAATCACGATTCCGCCGCTGGTAACGACGACAACATCCTCTTTCTCCACAACTTCCCGGATTGCCACCATCTTGCCGGTCTTGTCGGTTGTTTTCACTGTGAGGATACCTTTTCCGCCGCGATGGCTGACGCGGTATTCCCCTGTCTCGCTGCGTTTACCGTATCCGCGTTCGGTAGCAACGAGGATGGTTGTACCCAATCGGCGCAAAACAACCGCGCCGACAACACGATCCTTTTTCCCCAATCGGATTGCGCGAACACCGGCCGCAGTCCGTCCCATGGAGCGGACTTCTTGTTCATGGAAGCGAATAGCCAGTCCCTCGCGCGTTCCAATCACAATATCCTGCTTGCCATCCGTCAAACGAACATCAATGAGCCGGTCTGCTTTCCCCAGTCCGATGGCCGCTATGCCTGTCCGACGCGGGTTGCTGAACTCGCTTAACGCGGTTTTCTTGATCATTCCCTGCCCCGTCACCATCATGACAAAGAGAGGATCTTCAAAATTCTTGACGGTCACATACGACGCTATGGTTTCATCCGCTTCGTTCGCGATGAGGTTTGCGATAGATTTTCCCCTCGCAGTGCGCCCACCTTCGGGAATCTCAAACACCTTCAG
This sequence comes from uncultured Chitinophagales bacterium, assembly GCA_964414155.1. GTDB lineage: Bacteria > Bacteroidota > Ignavibacteria > UBA10030 > UBA6906 > CAYPVN01. The sequence goes on along the minus strand of CAYPVN010000037.1, from coordinate 2,919 downwards.
CCAGTAGCACCGGCCTTTGTTTGTGAAGAGCATCATGTAGTCATGCGTACTGGCAACGAACATATGCTCGATAAAATCGTCTTCTTTGGTGGTGGCCCCGGTACTGCCGCGTCCACCACGCGATTGCCGTCGATAACCGCTCACGGGGACCCGCTTAATGTAGCCACTGTGACTGATTGTGATGACAACCTGTTCCTCGGCGATCATGTCCTCAATGCTGAACTCCTCAGCTTTGTACACGATCTCCGTTCGTCGCTCGTCGCCATACTTCTTCTTGATTTCCAGAAGTTCATCCTTGATTATTTCCATCTGGAGTTGCTTGCTCTTCAGGATGGCTTTCAGTTTCTCGATGAGCTTGATTGTGTCTCGGTATTCGTCCTCAACCTTCTTCCTCTCAAGACCGGTCAGACGCTGCAGGCGCATTTCGAGAATAGCCTTTGACTGGATTTCGGACAGCTTGAACTTCTTCATCAATCCGGTCTTCGCCGTCTCAACATCCTTCGAAGCTTTGATCAGCTTGATAATGGCGTCGATGTTGTCTAGCGCAATGATGTAGCCTTCAAGGATGTGCGCTCGCTTCTCCGCTTCTTCCAACTCAAACTTCGAGCGCCGCACGACAACATCATTACGGTGCTGGATGAATCGCTCCAGCATTTCCTTCAGCATTAGAGTCTTCGGCCGGCCTTCGACGAGCGCAAGCATGTTCACGCCGAAGGTGTTTTCCATCTGCGTGTGCTTGTAGAGATTATTGAGGATAACCTGGGCGTTCGCGTCCCGCTTCAACTCGATCACAATGCGAAGCCCATCCCGGTCCGATTCGTCTCGTATGTCGGATATATCATCAAGCTTCTTCTCGTTGACAAGATCTGCAATGCGCTCAATGAGGCTTGCCTTATTCACCTGGTAGGGAATTTCGGTTACGACAATGCTTTGGCGCTCGTTCTTTGCCGTCTCGATGCTGGCTTTTGCGCGGATAACGATCCTGCCGCGGCCTGTTGTGTAGGCTTCCTTCACTCCTTCGTAGCCATAGATAATCCCAGCAGTCGGGAAATCAGGCGCTTTGATTATCTTTATCAGCTTCTCGTTGCTGATGGATTCGTCCTTGATCAGGGCCATGCATCCATCGATAACTTCGGTAAGATTATGTGGGGGAATGTTCGTTGCCATGCCGACGGCGATCCCGCTCGCGCCGTTCACCAGCAGATTCGGCACCATCGCCGGCATGACAGATGGTTCCTTCAGCGTGTCGTCGAAGTTCGGGGTGAAGTCGACCGTGTTCTTCTCAAGATCCTTCAGCATCTCCTCGGCGATCCGGGAGAGCCGCACCTCGGTGTACCGCATGGCCGCCGGCGAGTCGCCATCGACGGAGCCGAAATTTCCCTGCCCGTCGACAAGTGGATACCGCATGGAGAAATCCTGCGCCATGCGAACCATGGTGTCGTAGACCGCCGTATCCCCGTGTGGGTGGTACTTACCGAGGACTTCACCGACAATTCGTGCGGACTTCTTATATGGCCTGTTCGCAGCCAGACCGAGCTCATGCATCCCAAACAGCACACGACGATGCACAGGCTTTAAGCCATCCCGCACATCGGGAAGCGCTCGAGCAACAATGACCGACATCGAGTAATCGATGTACGATCCCTTCATCTCATCTTCAATGTCGACAGGAACTATTTTTTCGTTGACGGTTGCCATCGTATGGTCTTTTCAAAACTCCTTGTTAGTCTCGTCCATTTTATACGTCAAGGTTCCGCACATACTTTGCGTTCTTCTCGATGAACTCCCTGCGAGGCTCCACTGCATCACCCATCAAGATCGAAAATGTGCGATCGGCATCCGCTGCATTCTCGATACTCACCTGAAGGATCGTGCGCGTCTCCGGGTTCATCGTTGTGGACCAGAGCTGCTCGGGGTTCATCTCACCAAGTCCCTTGAACCGCGAAATGGAAATCCCGCTGCCGATAATCACCGCACCTTCCTCGTGCTGTGTTTCGGCATCTTCTCCCTTTCCGTCTTCCTTTTTCGATTTGTCGGCCGAGAGTCTTTTTACAATCTCGTCGCGCTCCTCTTCATCGTATGCGTACAACTCTTGCTTTCCTTTCTTGAGCTTGAACAGCGGGGGCTGCGCAATGTATACGTGCCCCAGTTCCACAAGCTCCTTCAGGTACCGGTAGAGCAGCGTGAGGAGAAGTGTTCGGATGTGTGATCCATCCACGTCCGCGTCGCACATGATGATGATTTTCCCATACCTGACTTTACTTGCATCAAATTCCTCGCCGACTCCCGTGCCGACCGCGGTGAAGATGTTTCGAATCTCCTCGTTCTCAAGAATCTTGTGCAGGCGTGCTTTCTCAACATTCAAGATCTTCCCTTTGAGCGGCAGAATGGCCTGGAATCGCCGATCCCTTCCCTGTTTCGCGCTTCCACCTGCCGAATCTCCCTCAACCAGGTAGAGCTCGCAGTGTTCAGGGTCGTTGATGGAGCAGTCGGCAAGTTTGCCGGGAAGTCCGCCAGATGTGAGTGCATTCTTTCGCCGCGTAAGGTCGCGGGCTTTCCGTGCAGCCTCGCGTGCCTCCGCTGCCCGCAACGATTTCTCAAGGATCCTCTTCGCATCCCCCGGATTCTCATCAAGCCATGATGCAACCGCCGACCCGACGATCCCCTCAACGATGCTCTTGACGTCGCTGTTTCCCAGCTTGGTTTTCGTCTGCCCTTCAAACTGTGGCTCCGGAACCTTAACGCTCATGACGCCCGTAAACCCTTCCTTGAAATCGTCACCCGTGAGAGAAATCTTTCCCTCTTTCAGGATGCCGTTCTTATAGGCGTAGCTATTCAGCGTGCGTGTCAGCGCCGTGCGGAACCCGACGAGGTGCGTGCCCCCCTCGTGGGTGTTGATATTGTTGACATACGTGAAGA
>CAYPVN010000036.1:10358-13742 GCA_964414155.1 uncultured Chitinophagales bacterium | reverse complement strand
TCCTGAGTGCCTGAACTACTGCATCGTGCAACGCTGGCCGTACTTTTGCGATCTTCGTGTTGGTCCGACTTGGATACACACGATTCGTCAGAAAGATCACACACAGATTCCGCTGCGGATCCGCCCACACTGATGTCCCCGTGAAACCCGTGTGACCGAAGGAGGTCATCGAAAACAAGTCGCCGGCAGTCGATCCACGCAGTGACTTCAAGTCCCAACCCAAAGCTCGTTTGTCCTGTGCCGACTCACGACGCGTAAACTTTGCAACAGTGCTGTCACTCAGGTATCGTCTCCCGCCATAGGCTCCCTTGTTCATCATCATCTGCATGAAGATAGCTAAATCGGAGGCGGTGGAGAACAGGCCTGCATTCCCGGCCACGCCGCCAAGCAGCGCGGCGGTCTCATCATGCACTGAGCCGCGAACGAGCATTTTCCTCCAGACCGAATCTATTTCAGTCGGCGCAATGGTTGCGGAGAACGCCTTTGAAGGAGTAAACGCGGTGTTATTCATGCCAAGAGGCTGATAGAATTCCTGGCTAACAAAGTTCGAGAGTGGCATACCCGTGATCCTCTCAACGATCTTCCCAAGCACGATCATTCCAAGATCGCTGTAAATTGTTGAATCGCCGGGCACTGCCACAAGAGTTGTAGTGAGAATGGAATCGAGCGTTTGTTCCGGTGTCGTGCAGGTTTCATACAGCTTGCGAAAAGGAGGCAGGCCACTTGTGTGCAGTAACAAATGTCGTATCGTCACCACTTTCTTCGGACCCTCTGAAAACCGGGGGAAGAATCTTGAAACCGAATCGTCAAGAGAAAGTTTCTTCTGATCATACAATTTCATGACTGCGGCGGTTGTCGCAAACACTTTGGTGAGAGAGGCGAGGTCGAACAGCGTCGACCCATCGATCTCTCTCGATGCAGGATCGTAGGTGTACGTACCGAAAGATTTCTCGTATGCAAGGATGCCATCTCTGATCACGGCCACCTGTGCGCAGGGAAAAGCGGAATCCCGGACCGCCTCTTCGATAATTTCATCGACATGTGAGAGTTTCTCCGGATCGAATCCGGCGAACGAAGGATCATCTCTCCGCAAGTAGCTCTTTGCATAGAGAACGCCGCTCCCATATTCATAAAAGCCGGGCACGGAAACCGGAAGCCTTCCCCGCACGTCGATCTCTCCAAAGATTGCTTCGACCGTCGCCTCGATCAACGGCTCTCCATCAGAGTATGCGCAAACGATTGCCTGCGCTTTTGGGAACGACCCTATCACGTAGGGATTTCCGAACGAGATCACCACCGTGGGCTTCTGCAACTCGGCGGCCTGCGCCAGAAAGCCCATCATATTTTCAGGTATCCCAATTTTTCCCGATGCGGTTCGCACCTTGATGTAGAGCGGCATGATGACGATGGCTGCGCGTTCCAATCGCGTGAGAACCGAATCAAACACAAGTGCGTTGCTGCTGGGAGTCAGGCGATATGTTTCCACGCTGCCGTACCGGCGTCGGAGGAGCTTACTGAAGTATGCACCGAAGGTTTCGTTCGGATACTCATACCCCGGCCGGTTCACTTCCGTCCGGTTGTCATCTGTGTCACTGATAATGACGGTAATGATCTTTTTCTTCTCGAACTGTTGTAGCGGAAGAATATTTGCATCGTTCTTGACGACAGTAATTGCACTACGGGCAACATCCTTTGCAAGTGTAAGGTGTTCTCGCGTTCCCACATGGGCGGCAATCCGATCAATATCGACAAATCTTTCCTCATCAAGATGCAGCCATTGCTTGACCGTAAGGATTTTCCGCACGGACTCATCGATCCGCTCCTGTGTTATTATTCCCTTACGCACCGCTGAAAAGATCGCCTCCAATGCAACCTCTTCGTTCAACGGCATCAGGACAATATCGGCGCCTGCCTTAACCGCCTTCACCGCCGACTCTCCGATTGAATACCCGCGAACAAGTCCCGCCATATCCATTGCGTCAGTCACCACAATTCCCCGAAAGCCAAGCTCCTTTTTGAGAAGATTATTAATGATGAAAGGGGAAAGAGATGCCGGCGCCACCGAATCGAGCGCCGGTACCGCGACGTGAGCGATCATCACAGACATGACCCCGCTATCAATTGCACTTCTGAAACTCCTGAGTTCAAGGCTATCCAGCCGTGAACGTGTAAACGGAAGAACCGGCAAGTCCAAATGGGAGTCCGTCCCTGTGTCTCCATGCCCGGGAAAATGTTTGGCGGTGGAAATGACGCCCCCATTGTCCAGCCCGCGCACATACGCGCTCACCATCTGGCTCACCAGTGCTGCGCTTTCACCGAACGAGCGCGTATTGATAACGGGGTTTGCCGGATTGTTGTTTACATCCGCAACAGGTGCGAAATTCTGATGGACACCGATCGCACGCGCCTCTTCAGCAACCGCGCGGCCGACCTTGTACGCAAGCTCCGGATTACGTGTGGCCCCAAGCGCCATTGCATCAGGAAAGTATGTACCTCGCCGTACCCTCATTGCAATTCCCCGTTCGAAGTCGGCAGCAACCAACAGCGGGACCTTCGCCAGACGTTGTAACTTGTTCAGCAAAACTGCTGTCTCATACACATCTCCCTGAAACAGGACAATGCCACCGATTTTCTGTTCTTGCACAAGTCGTTCCAGGCGCTCGTAACTTTCGCCGTCGGTGCTGATATAATGTCCGTAACCTTTCACCATGAAGAGCTGTCCCACCTTCTCTTCCATGGTCATCGAGTTCATGAGGTCATCAACCCACGACGAGGCTTTACTTGAATCGGAGAATCTCAAATGAGGATATTCTTTTTCAGCCAATGGCGGAGTAGCAGTACGCTTCTCGGTTACATTCGATGAGGTGCACGACAGCGCCACAACAGCCAAGAAGCTGAGCAGGTATGAACAAACACGACGAGATTCCGACACGAGTTAGATCCTTTTCAGACGGTCGCGTGCCATGAGAACGGCACCGTGAGCGGGAGAATGTAACGGTGAGCGTACTTCCACCTGCGGAAGCAATTTCATGATCTTCATATGAAGCACATTTGAGTAGACGGTTTCATGATCGATGAGGCCCCCACACATCACGAGGCCAACTTTTCGGAGAATCCCTAATTGAAGCACAACGACGCGAATTTGTTCGGCCAGATGCGTCGCTGCCTTCTGGAGAATCTTTTGTGACACCATATCATTCGCTTTCGCAGTCTCAAACACTACAGGCGCAAGTGAAGCAATGTCGAAGTGATCCTGATATACCGCAGTGACAAAATCTTCACGGGCTTTCCATTGGAATTTCTTTGCGAAGGCATCGGGCAACTTGCCAGCGTCACCGCGTTTGTCCAGATGTTGTGCCACAGCGGCCAATGCTTCGCGGCCAA
>CAYPVN010000036.1:0-10258 GCA_964414155.1 uncultured Chitinophagales bacterium | reverse complement strand
CCGGTCCGAATCACGTCTCCACGGAGGGTCTTTCCCATAACAACAGAACCGGTGCCCGCGATGACTACAACGCCTGATGCGCCGTCAAACGATCCTTCGAGAGCTGTCCGGGCATCTGTTTCGATGGTGATGGGAAGGGAAGCCCCCTTTGTCTTGTAATGTCTGTTGATGGCTTCGAGGATCTTCTTACGGTTGGCGTCGCTCCCAGCCCCGGAGAGCCCAATAACGATCGCGCGATAATCCCGGATGTCGCACCCTATCTCTTCAGAACAGTCGGAGATGAGTTGGACCATAGTCTTCGCACATTTTTCAATCCCGACAACATTGGGATTTGTCGGACCGGCTTCGGACTTGGCGAGGAGGTTGCCGAATTCATCGCCAGCCAGACCTGTGCTTTTCGTCCCACCGCCGTCGATACCAAATACGAGCTGTCTGCGACTCATCGAGAAAGAGGATTTTTCGTGTTTCGGGATACTCGGGCCACCTAAACACGCAGCGCCAACCTGCGGGATCAGACGTGAAGGCCCGAACTTGTCAGATTTTTCAATAATTTATCGAATTGTGCCTTGATAATCAAGAAAACGGGTGGCGCAAAGAGCCTGGAAAATTAACGGAGTGCTACCATGCTTGTGTGGCAGCAAAACAACCCTCACCGTTCATTCGAGTTGGCCAATGGTCTTGATTTCTTCACTACCCTTCCGTACGATATCAAGAGGTATCACCGCATGAACACGATGATGAAATCATTTTTCTTCTTGGTCACAGTGTTGATCATCTCGTCCTGCCAGCAGTCAAGGAGTGTCGAGAGATTAAGCGACGAACAATTTATCGGTATTTACATAGCAATACTGGAACAAGATGCACGGATCAACCCAGCGGGGAGTTCCTCCGATTCAACTCTCACACATTCCGCGCAATCCGTCCTGGATGAATTCGGTGTTAGTGAGGAGGGGTTTCGGGCAAAGGTGGAGTCCTACAGAGCAGATCCCAAAAAGTGGCAAACTTTTTTTGAGCACGTAACGAAGCGATTATCTCTGAAGATCGAGGAGGAACGCGTGAAGAAGACCGATAGTCCCGCGGGAAATCCTGAACAGCCCCAGCCCCTACACTGAGCTGGTATCCTGGTGAGCTTTCTTCAGAGTGAAGCTGAAGACACTTCCTCTTCCCGGGCTGCTTTCCACCCAAATCTGACCTCCATGTGCCCGAACGATTTCCTTGCAAATCCAAAGCCCCAATCCCGAGCCTTTGATTTCCCGGGATTCCTCGGAATCGATGCGGGAGAACTTCCGGAAGAGCTGACCCATATGTTCCGGTGGGATACCAATCCCTTCGTCTGCCACGGAGATGAGTAGCTGGTCGCCGGAGTAGTCTTCCACACGCACCTTGATCATGCCCCCCTTTGGGGAATACTTGACTGCGTTCGACAGCAGGTTCTGAACAACCTGTCTTAACTTTGTCTGGTCACCTTTGATATATGAAACACTGCTGTCAATATGGTGCTCAAGGGAGTGCCTGCGGGAAAAACTGATGAAGGATGATGCATCTTTGATGAGACGCTCCACGTTGACAACCTTGAAAAAATAATTCAACTGCCCCGACTCCATACGGGTGATCGAGAGTGTGTCTTCTGCGAGTTGGCTGAGCCTGTTCGCCTGGTCTACAATGATGGTAAGGTACTCGTTGAGCCGCCGCGCGTCCATGGATTCGCTGCGTTTAAGCAGCGCCTTAGCTGCGAGAATGATGCTCGCCAGTGGGGAACGAAAATCATGCGAGACAATACCAAGGAAGTCGGATTTCATCTTGTCGAGCTCGGTGAGCTTTGCGTTTGCTTTCTTCACCTGGTCGTACAACTTTGCATTCTTGATGGCGCTGCCGAGTTGGTCGCACAACGTCTCCAACACAATCGCATCAGTTTCATCGAAGGCATGGAGCTTCGTGTCTTCCACATTGAGAACCCCGACAATTTCGTTCTCAACAAGAATCGGTACCGCAAGCTCGGACTTTGTACTGTGATATTCGTAGGCCATGTAGCGTGGATCTTCCGTCACGTCGTTTATCAGCAGCCGTTGACCGTGAGTCGCCACCCAGCCGATAATTCCTTCGGTAAGCTTTTGCCGGTAACCATGAGGCAAAAAATCAATGTAATTGCCTGAGTGCGCCACAAGCACTGCTTCTCCCTCATCGCGATTGATAAGGAAAATGGTAACGTCAAAGTAATTGAAATCCTTCCGAATCGTCTCCGCTGCCGATGTCAGCAATTCGTCCAGTTCGAGTGTTGAGGTGAGCTTCTCCGCAATCTCGTTGACCAACTCAATCTGGGTGATGCGTTTCTTGGCGTCCTCGAAGACCGCCGTGTTCTTCAACGCGATCGCAACCTGCAAGGCCAACAATTGCGCAACCCACACATCCTGCTCGTGGTAGCAGCCTGGTTTTGTGGAGGCAAGTGTGAGTGAGCCGATCGTTTCATCGCCCGTGCGAAGGGGGACAATCAGCAAAGAGTTGATCCCCAGACTGGCAAGCGTGCCTTCTATTGACTCAGTAAACGCTGGACCGGCGCTGACGTCGATGAAGATGGGTGATTGATTTTGGATCACCCAACCGGGCATGCCCTGGTTCAGCGGGAAGTGTTTATTGTTGAGATCGGCTGTATCGGAGATGGGCGACAGGGTATGGATCACGTAATGGGTGAAGGATTTGTTCACCAAACCGATGAATAACACCTCGTGGTCGATGAGCCATTTGGTCTCGTTACGAAGGGCTCCAAGAACCTCGTCGCGCGTCCGCGCAGCATCGATCTGCAATGCTATCTCGCTTAGCGTGCTCACGCGATTGTAGAACGCTCGCGCCTGCCGCAGGTTCTCCCTCATCTCCTCGATGGTCAAGGGATGCTCTTCCCCGGCCGGAATACCGCGGGTCAGGCCAATGTTGATTCCCCTTGGGGGAGAGCCCTTCTCGTCGTTCTTTGTTTTGTCGTCAGCTACCACGTTTTGCCCGATCAGGATTCTTCTTTTGTGCGACTACCTCACCTGCAACCACGGCATCCTCCCCCTTCCTACGAAGCAATCGTAGAATATTCCCGGATTGCTTGCGCGGCACAATCATAACCAGGCCTACACCTAAATTGAATGTCCGCCGCATATCCACTTCGGGTATATTACCTGTGGTTTGAATCAAACGAAAAATTGCCGGTCTGTCCCACGCCGTCCAATTGATGTTCAAAGCAAGACCGTTAGGAACAACACGCATCGTATTGCCAACAAGTCCGCCGCCTGTGATATGTGAAAGGCCGTTCACATCAAATTTTTTCAACAGGAATTGTACAACGGACAGATAAGAGCGGTGGACAGAAAGAAGTGCATCCCCCAAAGTGGCCCCTAGGTCATCCATATAATCAGCAAGTCTAAACTTTTCCAGGAGCACTTTCCGAGCGAGTGAGTAACCGTTCGTATGCAATCCGGTCGATGGCAAACCTATCAGGACATCCCCCTTGCGTACTTTCTCACCGGTAATTATCTTTTTCTTTTCAACGACTCCGACAATCGTGCCGGACAGGTCATACTCGTTTTCATCGTAAAGGCCGGGCATCTCTGCTGTCTCACCGCCTATGAGCGAGCAACCGTTTTCGCGGCAGGCCTTAACGAATCCGGAGATAACACTCTCAGCCACTTGCGCATTGAGTTTCCCGGTCGCGTAATAGTCGAGAAAGAACAGCGGTTGCGCTCCGCAGACCAAGATATCATTGACACAATGGTTTACAAGGTCCTGCCCCACGGTGTCATGCTTGTTCATCTGTTGGGCTATTAGGAGCTTCGTCCCAACTCCGTCGACGCTGGAGACGAGGACAGGCGACTTGAGCTTTGGAAATCTTGCATCGTAAAACCCCCCAAACGCACCTATTTCATTCAGAACATGCTTCGTGTGCGTCGTCGATACCGGCTTCCGAATCCGATCGACAAGGCGATTGCCCGCGCCGATGCTGACACCTGCCTGCTCATACGTAATAGGCAACTTACGACCGACCTTTCAACCAAAACTTGACGGCAAAAAAGTAGAGATAATTTCAAACAATTGCAAGTACGCAGATCACTCGCAGTCTTTTTTAGATTATCGCTTTTCTCATTGATAATGTACGCTCACCTAAGTATATTCTTTATGGATTCAAGTCTAATTTCAAACGAATGAGGACAATCAAGTTAGAGGGATCAACCGAGCCAATTCTCGTAGAAAAGATATTCTGCATCGGGCGGAATTACGCTGCCCACGCTGCAGAGATGAATTCAGAGGTTGAATCGAACCCTGTCGTGTTTTTGAAACCTACGACAGCGTTGATACAAAACGGCGGAAGGATTGAAATACCGCCAATTGCCAGAGAGTTGCACCACGAAGTGGAAATGGTCGTGCTGATTGGGAAAGGTGGAAAGAACATACAAAAGGCGAGTGCTTATGATCATGTCGCCGGCTATGCAGTGGGATTGGACATGACGTTGAGAGATGTTCAAGCTGAAGCCAAGAAGAAGGGTTTACCCTGGACGGTGGCAAAGGGCTTTGATACATCCGCCCCGATTTCATCGGTTATTGATAAGAGCAAGATTGAGAACCCGCATGATCTTGACATTACGTTGAAGGTAAATGGTAAAGTGCGACAGCATTCTAATACAAAGCTCATGAAGTTTCAAATCGACACGATCATATCCTATTTATCAACGATATTTACACTTGAACGTGGCGACTTGATATTTACGGGTACTCCCGATGGTGTAAGTGCGGTTGTCGCCGGGGATGTGCTCGAAGCAGAACTTCAATCAGTGGGGGCGATCCGAGTGAGCGTCGCAGGCGCGAAGGATTGAGAGGAGAGCAGATTTCATAATGGCACGAGTAATCGCTATTGCTTTGCCGAAAGGCGGCGTTGGCAAAACAACAACGGCAGTAAACCTTGCGGCAAGTTTGGCAGTCGCTGAAAAACGGACACTTCTGATTGACATGGATTCGTTTGGCGCTTCCGGGCTTTCACTTGGATTCACCGAGGGGAGAATCAAAGCAGGGTTGTACGAGGTGTTTAATTTTCTCACAAGCTTGAACAACGCAATCCACAAGACAGATCTTGGTTTCCTGGATTTCGTTCCTTCCAACGTCCAGTCTCTTCAAATGGAAGAACGCTTGATGCGATTGGCTGATAATCGAGCAATCTTGAAGAATGCACTGCGGAGCGTGTCCACGCAGTACGATTATGTTATTCTTGACTGTCCTCCTTATCTCCGGGGTCTCACTACAAATGCACTCACAGCTGCAGACTCTGTGCTCCTGCCGGTAAAAGCCGGACATTTTTCGCTTGATGCGATTGACAAGCTGTTTAAGTACCTGGATTGGGTGCGAGACATTGCAAACAAGACCATCGATATCGAAGGGATCGTGCTCACAATGTATGAAGCAAATACTCGCGTGACTGATATTACCGTACGGGAGTTACACGCCAAGTATAGCAAGTATCTGTTGGAAACTCTTATCCCGAAAAACACCGTGTTAAGTGAGGCAAGCTTCTACGGCAAGCCTGCGGTACTCTATAGCGTCAACTCTCGTGGCTCTGCTGCATACCTCGCTCTCGCCAAAGAGATCATTGCCCGCCAACAAATCCAAACATCCCATCCCCTCCAGCCGACAATCACGCAGCAGATGACCCATCAGGCATAATCGATGATGGGAAATATCGGACGTTTCGTTCTCTTTATTCTTGCATTCAGCTTTGGTGTACTGCTCCTTCCGATCACGGGCGCAAAGCAGCCAGTGCTTGACGATCGAGTCGTCGTGCCGAATCCTGGAGCAACACGTTCTGACTCGATCAGAACAGATCTCCAGGATTACATCTGGCCAACCGAGATAGGAAAGGTGATCACGTCAACGTTCGGAGAATTCCGCCGCACTCATTTCCATGGTGGGATAGACATCGGCACTGGAAATCAGACCGGATATCGTGTGTATGCAGCGCGCAATGGGTATGTGTCACGAATCCGTGTGAACGCAACCGGCTACGGCAAGATGCTTTACGTCCGCCATCCGGATGGATACTACACGATGTACGCACATCTGAAAAAATTTAATGCGGAAATCGACGCCAGGGTTGAACGAGAACAATTGAATCTAGAGCGTTATCCAGTGGATATTGAATGTCCGCCAACGGAATTCCCCGTCGCAAAGGGAGACATCATTGCCTACACAGGCGAAACAGGAACCGGGACGCCACACCTCCATTTCGAGATCAGAGATGAGAACTTCGAACCCATCAATCCGTTTCTTTGCCCAGCTCTCATTGCAAACGATAACATCCCTCCCACCATCAAGAAAATTGCAGTGCGGCCGCTCGGCGAGCAGTCCCTGGTAAATGCCAGCTCCAGGCCGCAAACGTTCAATCTCAAAATGGTAAAAAAGGGTGTGTACAAGCTAACTACGCCGATCCACATGACCGGTGAAGTCGGGTTTGCGATTGAGGTACGGGACCGGTCAAACGGGAGTTCGTTCCGGCATGGTGTGCACCGCAATGAGCTGTTCATCGACGAGAAATTAATATACACCGTTCAGTTGGACCGCGTCCCTGCAGCCATGGCACACGAGATCGCCCTCTACTACGACTGGGATCTCCTGAGCAGCAGACTTGGACGATTCGAAAAGCTCTACATGGACTCTCCGAACGACCTTCCTTTCTACACACCAAAAGGGAACACCTCGGGTATTGTTAACACCGTTGATTTTGCTGATGGGCTGCACGAGTTCAAAATCGTTTCATCGGATTTCAACGGGCAGAGCGCAACCGTCAAGGGAACCGTGTTCCTCAACCATCCGCCGAATTTCTACATTGAAGCCGACGACACTAACCTCAGGTTAAGGTTCGCCGACATCGGCAATGTGCAGAAAATCAAGATGTACACGAAACGTAACGGCAGCGAGAACTGGAATCTAAAGACGATCACTCCAGATCCGTCCAACGCAGAGGAAGGGGTTCTCATACCGATCCTAAGAGGGAAGTACGACGTCGTCAAGTTCGTTGCGGAAAATTCCTGGGGCACTCAGTCCAGTCCAAGGATTTTCTTCCTGAACAAACCGAATATCCCCGGTGGTTCGCTGCATTTCCAGCATGATATCAGACGGGGCTACGTCCAGATGACTTTGACATCCAACAGGATGTTCACTGCAACTCCCTCGGTCATCATCTACGAAGGAACTTCACGACGAACTGTCCCTCTGGTCGCGATTAGTGAAAGATCCTACGCTGGATTGTTCCACCCCCTGGAATCATACCAAGGCTTGCGGCGGCTTGTGGCGGAGGCTGAAGTCGATGGAAACATAGTGACAACACTCAATGAGTTCGAGCTCTACCCAATCGTCCCGCTGACCTCGGGCAAACTTTCTTTCGATGATGGCAATCTTGTGATCTCATCTGACTCTGCTTCTGTCTTCCAGACTGTCCTCCTTCAAATTGAAACGAGCCCTTTCGACGGAGGATCGTCCTACACTCTTCTTCCAGAGAATGCAGTGCTGAACAAGGGACTCTCTGTGGGAGTGAAAGCCCGCTCGTCGAAAGAAAGGCAAGGTCTTTTCTTCCGCGGCCGAGGGGGGTGGGACTTACTTGCAACGAGTCAAAACATTAGTGATGGGATGTTCCGAGCAGAAATTACTGGAATGCTTGGTGAGCTTTCAATCCTCACGGACGAGACTCCTCCCTCGGTTACTCGTGTTCGGATTTCCCGCACTTCAGGCGGCCGTCCTACGATTTCGTTTGGCATCAGCGACAACCTCTCCGGCGTTGAATATAACGAGCTAAAGATGTACATTGACGGAGGATTTGTCATACCGGAATTAGATGGCGAGCATCGTCGGGCATCTTACCAGGTCACCAACCAGCTTAAGCGCGGTCCCCACCACCTTACGATTCACGTGCGCGACAAAATGGGCAACAGCCGGGAAGTGGTGCAACGGTTTATCATCCCCTAGCTCGGAATCGTTCTATTTCGTATCCCAACATTTGACAGCGGGGCAAAGTATTGTCAACGTCAGCTGACAGCACCACTTTGGCAAAAGTCTATTCGCCAAAGGAGGTCGAACAAAAATGGTATACGTATTGGGAAGGCAACCGTCTTTTCCATGCCCGCGTCAACCCGGATAAAACTCCCTACACTATTGTCATTCCCCCGCCAAACGTCACCGGCGTTCTCCATATGGGGCACATCCTTAACAATACGTTGCAGGATGTTCTCATCCGTTATAGGCGAATGATGGGCTTTGAAGCCTGCTGGATACCCGGGATGGACCATGCGGGCATCGCAACACAAAATGTCGTCGAGCGGACGTTGATGAAGGAGGGAAAAACCCGGCACGATCTCGGTCGGGAGAAGTTTGTAGAACGTGTGTGGAAATGGAAGGAAGAGTACGGCGGAACGATTATCAAGCAACTCAGGACGGTCGGATCATCCTGTGATTGGGAGCGTGAGAAGTTCACGATGGATGAGACTCTCTCCAATGCGGTCAGGGAAGCGTTCGTTCGGTTGTATGAAGATGGCTTGATTTACAGAGGAAAGTACATCGTGAACTGGTGCCCGAAGGACCATACCGCAATCAGCGACGATGAAGTGGAGTACTCCGAGCAGCAAGGCAAACTCTATCACATCAAATATCCCATTGACGATGAAACCGAAGCCGAAGGATTCCTTGGATATGCAGTTGTTGCGACCACCCGACCCGAAACCATGTTGGGTGACGTTGCTATTGCAGTGCATCCGAACGACGAACGGTACAAACACCTGATTGGCAGAACCGCCACACTTCCCCTCGTTGGGGAGGAAATTCCCATCATCGCCGACGAGTTTGTAGATCCTGCTTTCGGGACAGGCATGGTCAAAGTCACTCCCGCGCACGACCCCAACGATTACTGGGTCGGTCAGCGCCACGGCCTTCCGCAAGTCAATATCTTCGATATCTCTGCACAATTGAATGAGAACGTCCCGGAAAAATACCGCGGGTTGGATCGCTTTGAGGCCCGCAAGGTCATCCTCAATGACCTCCAGGCTCAAGGGCTCCTCGCCAAAATCGAAGATCATGCGAACAGCATCGGACGCTGCTACCGATGCGATACGGTAATCGAGCCGTATCTTTCGGACCAATGGTTTGTGAAGATGAAACCTCTTGCTGAACCGGCATTGGAGGTTGTTCTCAACGGGACAATCAGGTTCTACCCAGAACGCTGGCTGAAAGTGTACGAACATTGGATGACCAATATCCGCGACTGGTGCATTTCACGGCAGCTCTGGTGGGGGCACAGAATCCCCGTGTGGTATTGTGTCGGTGATGAGAAATGCCTGCTCGAATGCAAACAGCCGATTGTCGGTCGCACAACTCCGGAGAAGTGTCCCCACTGTGGAAGCACCAACCTTCGCCAGGATGAGGATGTTCTGGACACCTGGTTCTCGTCGTGGCTGTGGCCCTTTTCCGTTCATGATTGGCCCGCACACGAGAAGCACGGCAAGGCAGCCGATCTGAAGTACTTCTATCCGACCGATACACTCGTGACTGCGCCGGAGATTATTTTCTTCTGGGTCGCGAGGATGATCATGGCAGGATTAAAATTCGGTCCAAGCTTTACCGGAAGTGATGACCCAAGGAAGAACATCCCGTTCCGTGATGTGTACTTCACAAGCATTGTCCGGGATGAACAGGGTCGAAAAATGTCGAAGTCGCTCGGCAACTCACCGGAACCGCTCGACCTGATTGCTGAATATGGCGCTGACGCCGTGCGGTTTACTACGTTGTACCTTGCGCCACTTGGACAGGATGTGCTCTATTCGGCGCAGAAGAATGAGATTGGTCGCAACTTCGCCAACAAGATCTGGAACGCAGGCCGCTTCCTTCTTATGAACCGGGATCAAATCGGCGAGGCGCCATCAACAGCGGAATTGCATACCGAACATCTCGATCTCGCCGATCACTGGATTCTGTCACGGCTTCATTCAACGGCAAGAGATCTGACCTCCTCTCTTTCTCAGTTCGAAATCAACAAGGTGTCTAAGACGGTCTATGATTTTTTCTGGCATGACTACTGCGATTGGTATGTGGAGATGATCAAGTCTCGACTCTACGGCGACGAACCTCAGAACATCAAGCAAACTGTCATCAGCAGGGCAATCGATGTGTACGACCATGCGCTGCGACTGCTCCATCCGTTCATGCCATTCGTGACAGAAGAACTCTGGCAAAGCATCCGGAAGCGTCCCCC
>CAYPVN010000035.1:3346-13790 GCA_964414155.1 uncultured Chitinophagales bacterium | reverse complement strand
CTCTCGATTTTTGATATCGAGCCCGATGCGGATTTGGAAATCATGAGACACAACCAGTCGTTGAATGATATTTCAAAGGCTGTCTACGGGAAATTACCGCCAGTTCTCGAGCGAATCAAGCCTGATGTTCTTCTGGTTCAAGGGGATACGACCACAGCGGCGGTATCTGCACTGTGCGCGTTCAACATGAAAATCCCCGTAGGACATGTTGAGGCAGGATTGCGTAGTTTTAATCTTGATGCTCCATACCCAGAGGAATGCAACCGGCGGGTTATCAGCTCTCTCGCGGCATACAATTTCTGCCCAACGGATGCTGCGCGAGAAAATTTACGCAGGGAATCGGCTCAAGAGGAAACCCTCCATGTCACGGGAAACACCATTGTCGATGCGATCCGCATTATTCGGGAGAGCAAGAACCTTGATGAGCTGAACTCAGTCGACTCGCGTGTGAGGCAGCCGTTTGTTCTGATTACCGCCCACAGACGGGAAAGCTTTGGCGGCGGGTTCCAGAATATTTGCACCGCAATCAAAGAGTGTGCACTGAGGTTTAAGGAGTATCAGTTCGTCTACCCGGTTCACCTTAACCCAAATGTACAGGGTCCGGTGAATGCCCTGCTGAATGATGTATCTAATGTCTTGTTGGTCCGGCCCATCCCGTATTTGCAACTTCTGACGCTGCTGAAGAATTGCGCGTTGGTTCTTACAGATTCCGGTGGAATTCAGGAAGAGGCTCCGTCATTCGGGAAGTACTGTATCGTAATGCGGGAAGTGACCGAGCGAATGGAAAGTGTGAACCTTGGACTATCAGAGCTGGTAGGGACAGACATCAAGCAGATCGTGACAGCGGTTGAACGTGCTGTGCATCGACCCGAGGCATCACAAGCAACCACGGCGAACCCGTATGGTGATGGACACGCCTCCGAAAGGATTCTGAAAATCCTTGCAAACGCATCGACACGCTGAACGGTCTGAGTAATTCAACGGGCTTCCCCAATTGTGTAAATCTTTTGGCTGCTTAGTCAATTCAAGCATTAAGGGAAATATGATGGGTTCTCGGAAAGAGAGACTCGTTGTTCTTGCGACGGATTTCCTGACTATCAATCTGAGCTGGTTGGGGTATTATCTGATTCGGGTTGAAAGCGGCCTCGTTCCGATCAGCATTGAGCCCGAGTTTTGGGTCCCCCTCTTCTTCATCTATTCCTACTGGCTCATTGTGCTTGCCATGGTGGGCCTGTATCGCCCGTGGTATGCTGCATCCCGCTTTGATGAAATAGCGCTGCTGTTTAAGACCATTACGTTCGGATGTCTATTTCTCTTCTTCACTATTTTTGTTGATGACCAGGGTAAGAACGTTGCGGTAAGCTCGCGGTTGCTGATCGCGATCTATTGGGGAGTGATGATCGCCTTTGTCTCTACCGGTCGGTTGCTGCTGCGATCAATCCAGCGGCGCATGTTAGTTGCCGGCATTGGTGTGCACAATACGTTGATTGTGGGGAGCCTTTCGAAAGCAGTGGAGTTACATGGTGAGGTGAAGAAGTACCCGGCACTCGGCTACAAAGTCATCGGGTTTGTTGGGCTGGAAAAACATAAAGCCCGAAGGGATACCGGCGCGATGCCGGTGCTCGGAGAATTGCGGGACCTTCATGACATCGTTGGTGAGAAACATGTCCGCGATATCTTGATTGCCCTCGACTCATCCGAGCACGACCAGTTACTCAACATAATCACCCATTGCAACTCGCACAGCGTCGGTTTGAAAATAATGCCCGACCTCTACGACATCATCAGCGGCCAAGCACGAACGAACCAGATCTACGGTTTCCCGCTGATTGAAATCTCCCCCCAGCTCATGACGCCGTGGGAAGAAGTGATGAAGCGAGTTGGTGAGGTTGCGTTCTCGGCCGTGGTTCTTGCAGTCGGACTCCCCCTGTGGGTTCTTATAGCGATCCTCATTAAGATTGAATCGCGTGGCCCGGTGTTCTACAAGCAGGAACGGGTTGGCAAGGACGGCGAGCGCTTCAATATTATCAAGTTCCGGTCCATGGATGAAGATGCGGAACGCGAAGGCCCCCAATGGGCGGGAAAAAAGGATCCGCGGGTGACGAGGATCGGGAAGCTGCTGCGGCGGTTGCACTTCGATGAGATCCCCCAGCTCATCAATATTCTCTCGGGACACATGAGTCTTGTCGGTCCGCGACCGGAACGACCGTTGTTTGTCGAAAAGCTCTCTCGTGAAATTCCTCTCTATACTCGTCGGCTTAAAGTCCGTCCTGGTATTACCGGTCTGGCACAGGTTAAGCACAAGTACGATGAAACAATTGATGATGTGAGGAAGAAAGTCCAGTATGATCTCTCATATATCGAGAATATGTCGCTGAGGATGGACATCAAGATAATTCTCGGCACAATTTATCATATGATTCTTGGAAGAGGCAGATAGTGATGACGCTTCACATGGTGGATGTCGTCGGGCAATACCGGAAGATCAAACCGGAGATTGATAGCGCCGTCCTGAAGGTAATGGAGTCCGGACAATTCATTCTCGGCAAGGAGGTCGGCGAGTTTGAATGTCAGATTGCCGGCTATCTTGGGGTGCGTTATGCGGTGGGGTGCGCGTCGGGGACCGATGCGTTGCAGGTAGCCATGATGGCCCTGGGTATCGGTCCGGGAGATGAAGTTATCACCACGCCATTCACCTTTGTTGCGACAACGGAAACCATCGTATTGCTTGGAGCGAAACCTGTCTATGTCGACATCGACCCAAAGACATTCAACATCGATCCGGGAAAAATTGAGGCCGCGATTACATCGAAGACTAAAGCAATTATTCCGATCCATTTGTACGGCCAGGCGGCGGATATGGATCCGATTCTGGAGATTGCGAAAAGGCATGGTCTAAAGGTGATTGAGGATGCCGCACAGGCGATGGGTGCGTCGTACAAGGGGAAGAAAGTCTGCTCGTTCGGTGATGTCGGCTGCATCAGCTATTTTCCCAGCAAGAACCTCGGTGCGTTCGGCGATGCGGGTATGGTGGTAACCAACGACGTTGAGCTTGGCGAACGCATGCGCATGATCATCGCCCACGGCTCGAAGGAAAAGTACTATCATGAAGTTCTCGGTGTCAACAGTCGACTCGATACGCTGCAGGCAACAATCTTGTCAGTGAAGCTTCACCATCTTGAGGCATGGAACTCGGCCCGTCAGCGATCCGCCGGTCGTTACGACGAGCTTTTGCGCGGCACGCCCGTTCGCACCCCATACGTCTCGCCTGTGAGTCAACATATTTTTCATCAATATACCATTCGTGCTTTCAGGCGGGATGCACTTGTCGCGTACTTGAAGGAGCGGGGTATTCCGCATGCCATCTATTATCCGGTGCCACTCCATTTGCAGAAAGCCTTCACGGTGGCTGGGTACAAGCAGGGTGACTTTCCTGAAACGGAACGTGCGTGCGAGGAAGTGCTGTCCCTCCCCATGCATACTGAACTGACTGACGAACACCTGGTATACATCACGGGAGCGGTTAAGGAGTTTTATGCAACGAAGTGATTTACATTCCTCTCGCGGAGCGTGAATGCCAAAATCTCTGGTCGTCATCCCAACCTATAACGAGGCGGAAAACGTCCCGACATTGATCCCTTCGGTTCTGAATCAGGCGCCGGATATTGAAGTGCTCATCGTTGATGACAGCTCGCCTGACGGAACTGCGGCAGTGGTCCGGAAGATGATGGAGTCGGATTCACGAATACATATTCTGGAACGAAAAACGAAAATGGGCCTCGGCAGCGCTTATGTGGAAGGCTTTAAGTATGCGATCAGGAATTCATACGATTGCGTGTTTGAGATGGACGCTGACTTCTCACACAGTCCGGCCGAAATCCCCAACTTCCTGAAGGAGAGTGAGCAGTTTGACCTTGTACTCGGCTCGAGGTATGTGAACGGAGTACGGGTGCTGAACTGGCCGATCCGACGATTGATCCTCAGTTTTGCAGCGAATGTCTACACACGCATCGTGACCGGGATGCCGCTCCACGATGCGACCGGAGGCTTCAAATGCTTTCGCCGAAAGGTGCTGGAAGCCATCGACCTGGATAGCATAAAATCCAACGGCTACGCCTTTCAGATTGAAATGAGTTACAAGACATGGAAGAATGGGTTCAAGGTTACTGAAATTCCCATCACTTTCCATGACCGGCGATCCGGCGTATCCAAGATGTCAAGGGATATTGTGTACGAAGCCTTCTTCATGGTGTGGAAACTCCGGATCGAAGATCTGCTCAACAGGTTCTGAGTTTGTATGGACCTATCGGTCATCATAGTCAACTTCAACGTACGCCAATTCCTCGAGAATTCGCTCACGTCCATTCAGAGAGCCATGGAAGGAATCGACGGCGAGATTTTCGTGGTGGACAATGCCTCGGACGATGGCAGTGTGGAGATGATCCGGAAAAACTTTCCGGGTGTCCGCCTCATTGAGAATTATGAGAATGTTGGATTTGCCAGAGCGAACAACGCAGCTCTGAAATGCGTCACGGGCAAATTTTTTCTGCTCATTAATCCAGATACCATCGTGCAGGAAGACACCCTGCGGGTGATGGTGAAGTTCTTCGACGAGAATGTCGACGTCGGCCTTGCGGGATGCAAGATTCTGAACCCTGACGGTTCGTTCCAGCTACCCTGCAGGCGAAGCTTCCCTACTCCATGGGTTGCGTTTACGAAGATCATCGGTCTCTCGACACTCTTTCCGAAATCAAAATTGTTCGGCCGGTATAACCTTACATACCTGAGTCCCGACGAAACCTATGAGGTGGAGGCACTCAGCGGCTCGTTTATGATGGGGCGACGGGAGGCATACGAAAAAGTGGGTGGACTCGATGAGACGTTCTTCATGTACGGAGAGGATCTTGACTGGTGTTACAGGTTCTCGACAGCGGGATACAAAGTATGTTATGTTCACTCTACCAAAATCGTTCATTTCAAGGGGGAGAGTACTCGACGGAGTGATCTCGATGAGATAAAACTCTTCTACCAGGCGATGCATCGGTTTGTTGAGAAACATTTGAGCAGGTCCGCAGCCGTAGAGGTTCTCCTTACGCTCGCAATCATTATTCGGGCTGCGATGGCTTTTCTTGCCAAGGCAAGTCGTCCACTGCTGCTTGTTGCGGCAGACTTCATCCTGGTTGATCTTGCTCTGCTTCTTGGATATTACATATACTTTGGGAGGGTTTTTCATTTCCCCGATTATGCGTATCCTGTAGTGTGGACGGTCCCTCCTTTGATCGTGGTGGCGTCCATGTATTTCTCCGGAGCGTATACGACCCGGCGGCACTCGGTGATACGAGCAGGGATGGCGGTCGCTGCAAGCTATGTGTTGATTTCAGCCATCATTTATTTTGCAAAAGAGTTCGCGTTCAGCCGGGCGGTAGTACTCATTTCCGGCGTCATTGCGTTCGTGCTTCTTCCGGGTTGGAGGGTGGCGGTTCGTCGTTTCGGTCGAGGTGCTCACAGTGCCGGCCGTAAAAGCCTGTTTGGTCGAAGGACGTTAATCGTCGGTACGGGGCGATCCGCGCAAGAAGTTCTGCGAAAGCTCCGCGTCCGGGTCGATGACGGATACGATGTGCTGGGTTTTATCGGCATGCAAAGAAGGGAGATCGGAGAAAAGATTGCTGGCGTTGACGTCATTGGCAGTATTGATAACGTTGGAAAAGTCATTAAGGAGCGTAACGTCGGTGAGGTGATATTTTCGACCGATGGATTGTCCTACACGGATATGCTTTCGGTCATCAGCCGGAGCAACAGCCGCGATGTGAACTTCCGACTTGTTCCGAACAGTCTGGAGGCTATCATCGGTAAAACGCGCATCGACCAACTGGATAACATCCCATTGGTAGATATCGAATACAATATTCACAGAAGCGTCAACCGGGTTGCGAAACGTATGTTTGATATTTGTGTTTCTGTTCTCCTTTTCTGTTTTGCCTACCCATTTGCATATTTCGGAAGGAAGATGAAGGGAGAAAAGAATCTCGGTCGTGTGGCGACACAAATTCTACTCTTGCCCAAGGTATTTTTGGGGAGCCTCAGCATCGTCGGCAGACCCCTTACGGATTCCGATACTACGGCATTGCCCGGTCGGGATAAACGAGCATTGCAGTCTCTCTACCTTGGACCAGTTGGGCTCACCGGCCTTGTTCAAATCAATCGTCGGGATGGACTCGAGCCAGAAGAGGTCGAGCGATACAAACTCTACTACGCGAAGAACCAGTCGCTAGTTCTGGATCTTGAAATTATCGCAAAGTCGTTGTTGTTACTCTTGAGGAAATGAGGTAGTAAGCAAATGGCCAAAGTTGTAATGGATTTTGAAAAGCCGATCATCGAGCTAGAGCAAAAGATCGAGGAGCTGCGCAAATACGCCGACAACCCCGACATTGCAGAAGAGGTCGTAAAGATTGAGAAACGCGTCAACCAGTTGCAACAGAACATCTTTAACGGTTTAACCCGATGGCAGAAAGTGCAGCTGGCCCGACATCCCGATCGTCCCTATACACTTGATTATATCGGCCTCATGACAAAGGATTTCGTTGAGCTCCACGGTGACAGAACGTTCGGGGACGACAAGGCGATCGTCGGTGGATTTGCGAGACTGGATTCATACGTCGCGATGTTTATCGGTCATCAAAAGGGGCGCGACACGAAATCAAATGTCTATCGTAACTTCGGGATGCCGAACCCCGAAGGGTACCGGAAGGCACTCCGATTGATGAAGCTGGCCGAGAAATTCAATAAGCCCGTCATAACCATGCTTGATACCCCCGGCGCGTACCCCGGGCTTGAAGCCGAGGAACGGGGACAGGCTGAAGCAATCGCACGGAATTTGTTTGAGATGTCGCACTTGCGTGTGCCCATTATCGTTGTGATCATTGGTGAAGGTGCATCCGGGGGTGCTCTCGGCATTGGGGTAGGAGACCGTATCCTGATGCTTGAGAATACATGGTACTCGGTCATCTCGCCAGAGTCCTGTTCCAGTATTCTTTGGAGAAGTTGGGACTTCAAGGAGCAGGCCGCAGAGGCACTCCAATTAACGGCACCGGATCTGAAGAAACATGGAATCATTGACGAGATCGTTCCGGAACCACCCGGCGGGGCACATCGCGACCATCAGAGCATGGCACAAATTCTCAAGGCAACGCTGTTGGAAGAATTGAAACAACTGACAAAGTTGAAGACCGACAAGTTGGTCGAACGGCGTATCGAAAAATTCTCCAAAATTGGTACGTGGGCTGGTTAAGGGGGAGACACAATGATCAAGCACACGACATCTATTCGCGTGCGGTACGCTGATACCGACCAGATGAAATTCGTCTACTATGGGAAGTTCTTCGAGTATTTTGAGCAAGGCCGCTCCGATCTCTTGCGCGGTATCGGCCTCCCGTATTCTGCCATCGAGGAGATGGGATTGATCCTTCCGGTGATTGAAGCCCATGCAGCGTACAAACGCGCAGGGCGGTATGACGATCTCCTGAACGTCATCACGTACTTCCGTGATATACCGGTTGCTCGTGTACGCCTGGACTATGAGGTATTTAGGGAAGGGGAGCCGGACCTTGTTGCCGATGGGTATACAATTCACAGTTTCGTCAATGCCGGAACAGGGAAGCCGACAAGAGCACCTGCCCAGTTTCTCGAAGCGGTGGAAAAGATGATGAAATCAAAATCTGGACGAGGATGACCATGTTGAAGAAAGAACTGCTGGATATTCTCTGCTGTCCCAAATGTAAGGGAGATCTCGATTACAACACCGAGAAGAACACCCTCACATGCAAGGGATGCGGCAAAGTGTATCCCATCAAAAACGACATCCCCATCATGCTGGTCGACGACTCGACTCGTCGAGTTGACGATGCAAAGTGAGGTTCTACACGACAGCAGGATAAGTCGGATCATTGAGCTGGCATTGATGGAAGACATTGGCCTGGGCGATATGACGAGTGACGCAATCCTGACACAGTCTCAACTTGCCCGCGGGACGATTCTCGTCAAACAGGCGGGAATAGTTGCCGGCCTGGAAGTTGCGGGACTTGTGTTCGAATACTGCGATCATAGTATCACACTCACGCCCAATGTTTCCGATGGTGATAGTGTGAAACAATGGCAACCAATTGGTTCGCTGGATGGAAGTGCAAAAGGAATTTTGCAGGGCGAACGGACTGCCTTGAATTTCCTTCAGCGGATGAGCGGGATTGCAACACTCACGAGGAAGTTCGTCGATGAGATCGCAGGAACGCGGGCGAAGATCACCGATACACGAAAAACTGCACCGGGCCTTCGCGTGCTCGACAAGTGGGCCGTACGGCTTGGCGGCGGCATGAATCACCGGTTTGGGCTTGATGAGTTGATCCTGATAAAAGACAACCACATTGTTGCAGCCGGAAGCATTGAGAAGGCTATCGGTTTGTGCAAGAACTACCTTAGACAATACGAAACGGTTGCTTCGATCGAGGTAGAGACGAAGAATGTGGAGGAAGTCAGGCAAGTGTTGAATTGCGAGGGGATAGCGCGCGTCATGCTTGATAATTTTTCTCTTTCTACCATGAAACGTGCGGTCGACCTGATCGACGGCCGCGTGGAAGTGGAAGCCTCCGGGGGTATTACGCTGGACAATGTGCGTGCCATCGCCGAAACCGGTGTCAACTTTATTTCCATCGGGGCTCTCACACATTCCGTGAAAGCGCTGGATATCTCTCTCGAACTCTCCCACATTGCAGGCTAGCGTCGCCTGAAAGCCCCTCATCTCCATGTTCGATAAGATCAAACGCCTGGGAACGGACACAGCCATTTATGGCGTAAGCACGATTCTCGGCCGCTTCCTGACGTTCCTCCTCACACCTCTCTACGTAAACATCCTTCCGCCGTCCGAAGTAGGAATCATTGCGACCGTCTTCGCGTACATTGCGTTCCTAAATGTTCTCTACGGGTACGGCTTCGAAGGTGCATATATGAAGTATACCTCGACGCTCGAGATCGGGAACCGCAAGCAAAATTTCTCCGTCCCGTTTTTGTCGCTTACTGTTACCTCGATCGGTTTTTCCCTCCTGATTGCATGGAACCCCAACCCGCTCTCGTCGTTGGCGAATCTCTCTGATCAGTACCAAGCACTTCCAATGTATGTGGCGTGGATTCTCGTATTAGATGCGCTTGCAATTATTCCGTTTGCCTCACTGCGGATGGCAGGAAAAGCAAAACAATTTGC
This sequence comes from uncultured Chitinophagales bacterium, assembly GCA_964414155.1. GTDB lineage: Bacteria > Bacteroidota > Ignavibacteria > UBA10030 > UBA6906 > CAYPVN01. The sequence continues at coordinate 4,540 of CAYPVN010000035.1, read as the reverse complement.
AGCAATTAAGCTTGCGAACATTGTTGTGAATGTCGTTTGCAATATTCTGTTTCTTGTTCACTACGAGATGGGTATCAAAGCAATATTCTTCAGCAATATTATCGCCTCCGCAGTGACACTCCTTCTTCTTCTCCCGACTATCATTGGGAGTATTACATTTGAATGGAGCGGTCTGCTATACCGATCCATGCTTCGCTTTGGACTCCCCACTGTACCGAGTTTCTTCGCAACAATGATGATTCAACTCATCGACAGGCCGATCCTCGAAGCTCTAACCAACAAGGCAACCGTCGGTATCTACCAGGCAAACTACCGGCTGGGGATTTTCATGATGCTCGTTGTATCGATGTTTGATTTTGCATGGCGGCCGTTCTTCCTCTCCCATGCAAAGGATCCTGAGGCAAAGAGACTGTTTGCGAGAGTGCTTACCTACTTTGTTTTTGTCACGGCATGGGTTTTTCTGATCGTCAGCTTCTTCATTGAAGATGTGACGAAGTTGCCGATATTCTGGGGCAGATCGATTCTGCCGGAACCCTATTGGGCCGGCCTTAACATTGTACCCGTCGTGCTGCTGGCATATATATTCCTGGGCATTTCCAACAACATCGTTGCCGGCATCTATATTGAAAAGAAGACGGGCAAACTTCCCGGGATCACATTCCTCGGCGCATTCGTGAATGTTGCCGCGAATCTTCTACTTATCCCTAGGTTCGGCATCATGGGAGCGGCGATTTCGACCCTCTTGAGTTATGCTATCATGGCCGTCGCCATGTACGTGACCGTGCAACGATTCTATTCTACTCCGTATGAATTCGGAAGGGTCGCAAAGATCGCTGTTGCGATGGTCATCGTGTTTCTCATTGAAACGTTCGTTCAATGGGGAGCGATGGAAACGCTCTGGCGATTTGCGCTCCTAGTTCTTTTCGGCGCGCTGATGTACTGGATGAGGTTCTTTGAGCAGAAGGAGCTGAAGATTCTCAGGCACTTGTTTTCAAAACAAGAACAGGCGAGTAGGCCGCCCGAGGAGCCCGGGATCGGGAGTTAAGAGGAACCTTCCTGGAATTTCTATCGAATTTTGCGTACATTGATGCAGAAATTGTGAAAGGGATGATGTGGAACGCCGTTTTGATGTAAACAAACCGATGCAAGTCGGTGGGCAGGACCGCCTGAGCCCTTTTGGCGTCGGCGGTCAGG
>CAYPVN010000035.1:0-3246 GCA_964414155.1 uncultured Chitinophagales bacterium | reverse complement strand
CCTTTTGGCGTCGGCGGTCAGGACCGCCTGAGCCCTTTTGGCGTCGGCGGTCAGGACCGCCTGAGCCCTTTTGGCGTCGGCGGTCAGGCAGTGCTTGAAGGCGTAATGATGCGTGCGCCGGGAATGGTTGCCACTGCCGTTCGACGGGCAAATGGTGAGATTGCAGTGAAGAAAGAGGCGCACCGGTCTCTTGCCGAACGAAACCGGCTGTTCAAGGCGCCGATCCTTCGAGGAGCCGTGGGATTGATCGAGATGATGGTTATTGGCATCAGGACGCTCAATTACTCCGCCGAAGTTGCGATGCAAGACTTGACAGTTGAAGAACACAAGAATGGCAATGGGAAGTCGGGGCCATTGGGAGTGATCAAGAAGGACACTTTCAAGCTTTCCCTGACCGTTGCAATCTCATTGCTCATCGGCATTGCAATCTTTTTCCTCACTCCCCTTGCAGTTACGACATCGTTCTTTGACGTTGAACAGGACCCTTTTTGGTTCAATCTCATTGCCGGAGCGATACGTATCGGACTGCTGCTCGTTTATCTTGTCGTCATCTCAATGATGAAGGACATCGGCCGGCTTTTTCAATATCATGGGGCTGAACACAAGGCTGTCTTCGCGTTTGAGCTGGGGCAATCGCTTGATGTATTATCCGCTTCCCGGCAGAGTCGGTTCCATCCGCGCTGTGGAACGAGTTTCCTCCTGATTGTGATGATCGTCTCGATGCTTCTCTTCAGTCTCCTCGATGCATTGGTGATCCGCTCATTTGGACCGATTGATCTGGTTACACGTCTGCTCACACATGTTCCGCTGATTCCTGTAGTAGGGGGAGTTTCCTATGAAGTGATCCGGATTTCAGCCAAACGAAGTGAGACACGTCTCGGCAAAATCGTCGTTGCACCCGGCCTCTGGCTGCAGCGAATTACAACGCGTGAACCGGATGCCGGTCAGCTCGAAGTCGCCCTTGTTGCATTGCGTTGTGCACTCGGGGAAGATGTCGAAATGTCACCGCCGTCGCATCAGTTCTCTCCGCAGACCATCAGCATGAATTGAATTATGTTAGACCGACTGGAAAAAGTGAGGGAGCGATACGAAGAGATCACCAACCTCCTGAGCGATCCGAACGTCGCCGCCAACCAGGGGCGATACCGCGATCTGAGGAAGGAACACAGTGACCTCACTCCCCTGATGAAAGCATACGAGGCATACAGTAAGGCGAAGCGCGATCTGGCGGGGTTGAAGGACATTACGGAAACATCCTCCGATCCCGAAATGAAGCAGCTCGCGTATTCGGAAATGGATGAGACGAGGGCGAAGCTTCAGGTTCTCGAAGAAGAACTCAAGGTCTTGTTAATCCCAAGGGATCCGAACGACAGTAAGAACGTCATTGTGGAAATTCGTGCCGGGACAGGCGGCGATGAGGCGGCGCTGTTCGGTGCGGACCTGTTTCGCATGTATTCCCGGTTTGCGGAGCGGTACAACTGGAAAGTGGAAGTGCTGGATTTGAATGACACTGGAATCGGTGGTATCAAGGAAATATCCTTCGGGCTGAGTGGGGAGGATGTGTATGGGGTGATGAAGTTCGAAAGCGGTGTGCATCGTGTGCAAAGAGTGCCGGAGACCGAGACGCAGGGGAGGGTTCACACATCGGCTGCCACCGTTGCGGTTCTCCCCGAGGTGGAGCCGGTGGAGGTGGAAATCAACCCCGCCGATCTTGAAATAGATACGTTCCGATCGGGAGGAAAAGGTGGACAGAACGTTAACAAGGTTGAGACAGCAGTACGGATAACCCACAAGCCTTCAGGGATCATTGTCGCGTGCAGACAGGAGCGGTCGCAGTTCCAGAACCGGGAGCGGGCGATGAAAATGTTGCGGGCAAAGCTTTATGAAAGTATGGTCGAAGCGCAGGTCGGAGACGTCGCGGCACAGAGAAAATTGATGGTGAAACGTGGCGATCGCAGCGACAAGATTCGCACGTACAACTTTCCTCAGAACCGCGTGACCGATCATCGAATCGGTGTTACGCTGTATAATCTCTCAGAGATTATCGACGGAAAGCTCGATGACTTGATCGAGCAACTCAAGATTGCAGACAGGGCAGAGAAACTGAGATCTAACAACTAACATATTACCTCTCCACAATGACCTTGGCAGAAGATCAGATCCACGCCTCTATCCCTATTCCCCCGGTAGATCGCAAGAGGGTAAATGATGCTGTGCTTAAGAAGGTCGAGATCATAGCGGTCTCATTGTCCGCGACGCGGAATTTATCCTCAACAGAGGAGGAAATTGAGGCACGATTCAGAATCCCTGCCGGAACACAGCGTCGGTGGAAAACACAATTACGCAGAGTATACTCATTGTCGTCTAGGACTCCGCTTATTTCAATCGCTTTTCATCCACAATTGCGCGAAGCACTCTTGTATGTGATTGCTCGAAAAGGACCCAGTGACAAAGGCAAGATTCGAAGTGGAAAAGGTCTGATAATAAAAACTACTGAACAAGAACATGCCGTTCCAATCAGCGAATTCCTCTTGAAGACTTACTTCCGAGCGAATCACAACGCCACTTCTGTGTATATGATACTCCAAGGCCACTGTCATGACGGTCGAGTCTCCAAGCTACCGTCTGGCGTTCCATGTTCTATTTCCCAGCTTCCAAGTTTGGCAAGCGTTCGGAGGTTCCTAAGAAACGAATTGAAACGAATTGTACCTTCAGACATCTCTAATGCCGGTGGTACTCAACTTTCAGTTAATTCAAAGCTGCAAAACGCCGCTGAGACTATCTTGGCATCGGTAATCGATGCGTGTAAACACATCCGTAGGGAGTTGGGCTCAAAGCATCGCGAGGTGATTTATCACAGGGCTCTGGAGCAGGAGCTGAAATGTCGGTCGATCCCGTTTGAACATGAGGCCGAATTTCCCATCCCCTACAAAGGAAAAGAGATCGGAAAGGACAGGGTAGATTTCCTTATCGGCCACGATCTCATACTGGAAATCAAGGCGAAAAAGGAGTTATTGTCGGAGGATCTGAGACAAGTCAAGAGTTATCTGAAAAACCTAGATAGGGGGGTTTGTTTGCTGGTAAATTTTGGCTCCAGCAGGTTCCAAATGGAAAGAAGGACCAAACTCCATCATGGAAGGGAGGGAAAGTTGCTGCACTGACTCTCACGGTTTACCCATTCCGTTCGACCTTACCTTTGTAAAAAAATCCTTCAAGATTCCCCCGCACCTCTCCACGAGGACATTC
>CAYPVN010000034.1:11834-13829 GCA_964414155.1 uncultured Chitinophagales bacterium | reverse complement strand
GGTCGCCCCACGCTGAGAATTGGCTCGGCGACCTACGCATTATGCTACTTCAAGAGCGGGGCAACCAGGTTCAAGATTTCGTTGGCAACATCAAACTTGGAGAGTTTTGGGAGCCGTTCCATCTTGCCGTCGGGCGTTATCAGGGTCACCACGTTGGTGTCCGCGCCGAACCCTGCCCCTTCTTCCGTTGGATCGTTCAGCACAATTGCATCGAGGTGTTTGGCGGCAAGCTTCCGCTTCGCGTTTTCAATGCCATCATCTGTTTCGAGTGCGAAGCCTACAAGGACCTGGTGCTGCTTGCGTTCCCCGAGATTCTTGAGGATATCGGGACTCTCTTTTAGCTCCATGGTGATGCGCGTTGCCGATCGGGACTCACGCTTGATCTTGTTCTGCGCCGGCTCCACTGGCGAGTAATCCGAAACGGCTGCCGACATGACCACGAGATCGGCTGCGGGAAATTCCTTTTCCACAATCTGCTGCATTTCGAGCGCAGTCTGTACATCGATGCGGCGCGTGTTGCGCGGTGTCTTAAGGCTTACAGGCCCGCTGACAAGTGTCACCTCTGCGCCCCGCAAAGCTGCAGCGTGCGCAACGGCAAACCCCATCTTTCCCGACGAGCGGTTGGCGACATAGCGGACGGGATCGATCGGCTCATGTGTGGGGCCGGCGGTGACGAGGACTTTCTTCCCCTGCAAATCACGGTGCACTTTTTCCAGAAGATTGTCGACATAGGCAAGCAGTCTCTCGATCTCCGGTAATCTGCCCGGACCCGAAAGCCCGCTGGCAAGTTCTCCGCTCTCCGGGTCGATGATGAAGCAGCCTGTCTGTTTCAGTGTGTCGATATTCTGCTGCGTGGTTTCATTCAGATACATATCCATATCCATCGCAGGGGCAACAACAAGCGGGCAGCGGAGAGCGAGCACAAGTGTCGTCAGGAAATCATCCGCCAATCCGTGCGCGATCTTTGCAATAGTGTTCGCGGTGGCGGGAGCGATCAGCATAACGTCCGCCCAGAGTCCGAGATCGATGTGCTTCGTCCACTGGTCGGTCGGCTCATCCGGCAATTGAGGAAACAATTCCGTGATCACCTGCCGCTGCGAGAGTGTGGAGAGCGTTAGCGGGGTGATGAACTGCGCGGCCGAGCGGGTCATCACTACCTGCACTTCCGCACCGGCCTTTATGAACTCCCGGATGAGCCACGCACTCTTGTACGCTGCAATTCCCCCGGTCACACCGAGAATTATTTTCTTTCCCTTAAGCATCGTGCACCGGGAGTTTATTCTTCCTCGCCCTCATCCTCGTCTTCTTTCGGCGGAGCAACTTCTTCCTTCTCCTTGTAAAACCATTGGAGATTCTCGTCCATCAGTTCATTCAGGGCGACGTCAGTCGGCTTCGGCCTCTTCTCAAACTCCAGGCTCACCTTGAGCTGATCGGGGTTCACCTCGCTCTCCTCCGACTCTGTCTCGGTCTTCGGCACGAACATTTCAATGCGCTGGTTGAATTCGATCTTCTGCTCGTCATTGACCTGCCGGGCACGTTTGGATGCGGCCACGATGGCCTCGTGAACGTTCTTCGCTTTATCAATGAACTCTTCAAGCTGAATTGGTTTGATGGGCATTGATGATCCTCTTAGTGATTGAGATAGTGTTGTACAATCTTCTGCGCTTCATCGACGGCACGGGGCAGCTCATCGTTCACAACCTGGTAATCGAACTGCCTTCCCTTCTCCAGTTCCATCGGCACTCGTTCCATCCTCTTCGCTACGGTCAACTCGTCTTCCGTGCGGCGGTTTGCGAGACGCTGGCGCAACGCTTCAACGCTGGGGAGTTTGATGAAGATGATCAACGCCTGCGGATATTTCCGCTTGATCGACAGCCCGCCGTTTACATCAACATCGAACATCAGGTGCCGGCCGGTCGTCAATGCGCGCTCAACTTCGCTCTTCAGTGTCCCGTAATAATCTCCGTAAATCTCCTCCCACTCAACAAACTCTCC
>CAYPVN010000034.1:0-11734 GCA_964414155.1 uncultured Chitinophagales bacterium | reverse complement strand
TCTTCAGTGTCCCGTAATAATCTCCGTAAATCTCCTCCCACTCAACAAACTCTCCAGCTGCCACTCGTTGTTTGAACACCTCCTTTGTAAGGAAGAAATAATCCCTGCCGTCCACTTCGTCCGCCCGCTTCGCTCTGGTCGTCGCCGACACGGAGAAGGTCAGCGAGGGAGTAAGCTGCATGATCTCCCGCGCAATCGTGGTCTTGCCTGAACCACTCGGTGCGCAGACAACAACGAGCTTCCCCTGCCGGGGTTTCTTCTCTACGAGGTCGTAGACCTGCAGCATGGGCTACTCGATGTTTTGCAGTTGCTCGCGTATCCTCTCCAGCTCCTCTTTGATACCTACCACCAGATGCGCAATCTCCGCCGCGCTGGATTTCGAGCCGATGGTGTTCGCCTCGCGGTTCATTTCCTGGATCAGAAAGTTCAGCTTGCGACCGGCAGCCTCATCCTGCTTGAGGGCATCGAGGAAAAACTTGTTGTGGCTGCGGAACCTGACACATTCTTCCGTCACATCGAGCCTGTCGGCAAGCAGGGCAAGCTCGACCTCAAGCCGCTCTTCATTGACCGTCTCGTTCTCGATCAATTGTGTGATGCGCTCACGTAAACGGGTTCGCTCTTTCGGCACCTGCTCTTTCGAGAGGCGCTCGATAACGCCCAGTCGTTCTTCCAGAACGCCGATCCGTGCGCGGAAATCCTTCTCCAATTCTCCGCCTTCGTTCTTTCGCATCGCGGACAGGCTATCACTAGCCTGGTCGAGCGCTTGCTGAAGTACGTTCCATTCAAGCTCATCCGTACTTTCTATTTCCTCCTGCTCGATCACCTCTGAAAACCGGAGGAGGTGCTCAAGCTTTATCTTCTCATTTAATTTCACACTTTTCTTAAGCTGGTTCAGCAGCTTGTAATACGTTTTCGCAGCGGAGACATTTATTTTCAGCGGGAGCGCGCCGTTGCTGTCGCGATCAACAGCGACCACCATGGTGATCTTACCCCGGGATATCTTTTTCCGGATCAGCTCTTTAATTTCATTCTCTCGAAGGGAAAGAGACCGGGGCAAGCGGGTTGTAACTTCAAGAAACCGGCTGTTTACACTACGCAGCTCCACGGCGACTGTGACACCATCAGCCGTCGCCTCGCCTCTGCCGTAGCCGGTCATGCTGGCTATCATGAAACCTCTTGGAATTTCATCATCTGGTACCAAAAATACGCAAAACGGCGTGGACTTGCAATGGAAACTTTCCAACAGCTTTCGCACAAAGGAGTTAACACGTTATCCACACGCAATTCATGTTTCATTGTCAGATTAGGCGTTTTTCAATATATTGTTGATAACATCATGCTAACCAATTATCACACAGTAAGCTACGTTGTTTCCAGTCTCCTTTCCAAGATCCAGGGGTTGACCGTCAAGGAGATATTTTCTCAGGAACGGGATCAGCTCGTCTTGACTTTTCATGCCACTGACCAAGCTCTGGTGATCTCCTGCCGACCGGAGGCAAACACGTTCTATCTTCAGCCGAAATTTGCCCGTGCCCGGACAAATAGCGCGAATCTCTTTGTGGAATGTTGGGAAAAAAAGATCCAGTCCGTCTCGATTCACCCGTCGGACAGGGTGGCCACACTTGAACTGCGATCTAATCATACTCTTCACGTCCAGTTGTTCGGTCCCGCGTCCAATGTCCTCCACGTCGACAAATCTGACATCATTGTTGACGCTTTTAAGAATGCCAAAACGTTGATCGGCAGTGAATACAGCCCGCGACGCGGTGAACTCATTTACGACGTCACACGGTTAGAGATAAATCTACGCGAAGAGCCAACTGCAACTGCCGGTTCAATCCTCAAAAAAACTTTTCCAACTCTCGGTTCCACACTTGTGACTGAAATCCTTTACCGGACAGCAGTTACCACAGGCATACGGAGCGAGAATCTTGACGGTTCAGCATTGCATCGGCTTGTCACCGCCGTCAGTTCGGTGATCAGTGAGCTCGCTGTTCCTTCACCGATAGTATATGTTCGGACGGATGGCGCTGTGGAGGTTCCTGCCATCTTCTCGTTGATCAAGCTTCGTCATTGTGACCAGCTGGCGGAGAAGCGGTTTGATGACATTCATGAGGCAATTCGGTACTTTGTGTTTCGGCGGCATGCTTCCCGTACGTTTGAAGATCGGAAGGCCAAACTCACGGCCTCCCTTCGTCAGCAACTGAATAAAGCGCGACGATCGGCAGAGGCGATCGAGGAGGATCTCCGTACGAGTGAACGCGCGGCTGAATATGAACTGATCGGTAAGGCATTGATGTCAAGCCTTGGGTTGATGACAAAAGGAATGAAAAAGATGCCTCTTTACCTCGACGGTAAAACGATTGACGTCCAGCTGGTCGGGAAGCTCTCACCGGTTGAAAATGCTCAGCGATATTTTGACAAGGCAAAGCAGTCGCGGCTCGCTTCGCAGCAAGGGGCGATCCGGTTGCAGAGGCTGCGGTCTACAATCACGAACGGCGAAGCTCTGATGACGGATCTCGAATCGGCTATCACGACAGAAGAGGTGAAAAAGTTCATGACGGAACAGGAGAAGGATTTGGAAGCGTTCGGTCTCGGCGAGAAGGCGAAGCACCGTGAGCAGCTCCCATTTCGCATTTTCACTGTCGACGGCGGCTTTGAAGTCTGGGCAGGCAAGAGCAGCGCCAACAACGACGTACTGACCCTGAAGCACACAAAGCCCAACGATCTCTGGTTTCATGCCCGCGGGTCAAGCGGCTCGCACGTTGTGTTGAAGATGGGAAGCGGCAAAGGTGAGGTGAGCAAGAAGGCAAAAGAACAGGCCGCTGGCATCGCCGCATATTACAGTAAAATGAAAAAAGCCAAGCTCGTGCCCGTGGCAATGACCGAGAAGAAGTACGTGCGAAAGCCAAAAGGTTCGCCTCCCGGCACGGTTACGCTTGAACGGGAGAAAGTCATCTTTGCAGAACCGCGGCTGCCTGAACAATCATAAGAGGGTTTGATATCATGAAGTTTGTGGTTATAGGTACGGGCGGCGTTGGCGGATTCTTCGGCGGCAAGCTGGCGAAAGCAGGCGAGGATGTCTGGTTCATGGCGCGTGGAGAGCATCTTGAGGTGATGAAATCTCGGGGCCTTCGCATTCATTCCACCGAGGGAGACTTTTTGATTCCGCCCGGCACCATGACGGATGACCTGAACAAGATTGGTCCCGTTGATGTCGTGCTGTTTTGTGTGAAGTCATACGACACCGATTCTGCCGCGCAACAACTCACTCCTCTTCTTTCCGGCACCACAATTATCATCAGTCTCCAAAACGGTATTGACAATGAGGAGAAGGTCCAGCGGCATGTAGCTGCCGGAACCGTGTACGGAGGCCTTGCAAACATCTACTCCACCATTACCGCGCCTGGTGTTGTTACCGAGACGGGTGGACCAAAGAAGATCATTTTCGGTGCTCTCACTCAACCATCTAGTAGCGCCGAACGGGGGCGGGAAATTCTCGGTGTCATGCTCAACGCTGGAATCAATGCCTCGTATTCCAACGACATTCGCTCTGACATCTGGAAGAAATTTATTTTCATATCGGCAGTTGGCGGTCTCACTGCTCTCACGCGTTTGACGTTGGGAGAAATCCTTGTCGTTCACGAAACGCGTAGCTTGTTGCGGGATGCGATGAGAGAGTGTGAAGCCATCGCTATGGCAAAGGAGGCGAATATTGAGCCGCAGTTCATCGACACAATTTTTGAGATGATGAAGACGTTCGACAAGAACTCACGCTCTTCTCTCTACCACGATCTTGCCCACGGCAGACCGCTGGAGATTGATGCGCTCTCCGGCACCGTCGTTCGTTATGGGGAGGAACTCGGCATACCGACACCGATTCACCGAACCATCTATGCTTCGTTGCTTCCGTATCATCTTAAGCACATGGAACTTCGAAAGAACAGCCACGCGTCAGCTATGAAGCACCCCAAAACGGAAAGGACACGATGAAAACCTCGCGCCGGGCATCCGCTCGAACCATGACACTTGCCACTAAGGCCATTCATGGCAACAACCTCCGGGCATTTCAGGGCCCGGTCGCACAGCCGATTGTGCAGACCTCCACGTATCGTTTCGCAGACTCAAACGACGCAGTGCGATACGCGCAGGGCGATCCGGATGTGTACGTGTACACGCGCTATCACAATCCTACCGTTAGGGAGGTTGAAGAACGGCTCGCCCTGATGATGGACGGTGAGAAGGCGCTTCTGTTTTCCTCCGGCATGGCGGCCATAACATCTGCGATACTTTCCATTGTGAAATCGGGGGACGAGATCATCAGCACGCCGGGATTATACGGTGGCACATACAGGTTTTTCAGGGACATTTTGCCGAACTACAACATCATCGTCAAGTACATTCAGCCAGACTCGTTGGATGAGCTGCCAAATCTCACAACCCGCAACACAAAGCTTGTGTATTTCGAGACGCCCACAAATCCCACGCTTAGTATCGTCGATATCCGATCGCTTGTCGCGCAAACACGGAAGGCCGAGGGGCGAACCGGCTCGCGCATCACCACGATGATCGACAACACCTTTGCCACCATATTGAATCAGGACCCGTTCCGCTTCGGCGTGGACGTGATTGTAGAGAGTGGCACGAAGTATCTCGGCGGGCACAGCGACATCATGGCCGGGGCAGTCATCGGAACAAAGAAGTTCATCAACGGCGTTCACACGCAGCTCAAGTACTACGGCGGATGTGCCGATCCGATGGCAGCATATCTTCTGCTCAGGAGTTTGAAAACTTTCGAGCTTCGCGTGCAGCGGCAGAATGAGAATGCGCTGGCGCTAGCAACATATTTCGGACGCCACAAGAAGGTCAACCGCGTTCTCTATCCGGGACTCCGATCTCATCCTCAACATGCGCTCGCAAAGAAGCAGATGGTTGGTGCTGGAAGTAAGGGATATGGAGGAATGGTGACAATTGAAGTCAAAGGTGGCGTGACGGCTGCAGTGCGAGTGTGCGACTCTCTGATGGTAGCCGTCAATGCGATGTCGCTTGGCGGTGTGGATACGCTGGTCAGCATTCCTGTCTACTCATCGCACATCAACATGACTGCAGACGAGCTTAAGAGCCATGGCGTCACACCGGGGATGATTAGAATTTCTGTTGGTGTCGAGGGAATTGAAGACCTGAGGCGGGACTTTGATCAAGCATTGAAAAAAATCTGAGCTGCCCTGATTTCTATATTGCTCACTTCCTTCCCGACACTCAAACCTCCTTGATTTTCAACGCTTTTTTGGTTATCATGATAGCCCAAATCCATCGGGAAACCCATCTGTTTCATCTTACAACGGAGTAACACTGTGGTGTCTTCGAGTCTAAAGCAACGATATGTCCGATTTACATGTATGGCCATTTGTGCGTCAGCGGTGGTTCTTTCAAGCTGCTCGCCCAAACATGGCGATATTATTGTCACGCGGATTGGCGACAGCACGATCACCTTGGCCGATTACGAGAACCTTTACGTTAAGAGCAATGGCAGCCGCGAGATGGGGGCTAAGGCCACCATGGAGGAGCGGGAGAAATTTCTCGACCTCATGACGAAGTTCCGGCTCAAGCTCACAGACGCGTACCGCCGCGGTCTTGATAAAAGTCCTGAGGTTCTGAGTGAGATCGACCAATACAAGGGGAGTCTTACAGCGGCATACCTGACCGACAGAGAAGTCACCGCCCCGGGTGTTCGCGCACTGTACGACCACCGGAAGTTTGAATACCGCACAAGCCACATTCTTTTTACCCTCGCGGGCAGCGCATCCCCAGAGGATTCTGCCAAGGCCTACGCCAAAGCATATGAGGTGATAGGCAAACTGAAAGCAGGCGCAGACTTCAATGGTTTGGCGCTGGAGTACTCAGAAGATCCCTCGGTGAAGCAAAACAAAGGTGACCTCTATTACTTCATCGCTGGACAGATGGTTCCGCCGTTTGAAGATACGGTGTTTACAATGAAGGTCGGCCAGTTTACAATGACTCCGGTGCGCACACAATTCGGGCTTCACATCATCAAGTTGACCGATAAGAAACCTGCAGAGGGTGAAATGCAGGGCAGCCATATCATGACCCGTTTCTCTGCACAGGATCCCACACCTGAGGACACACTTGATGCTTACACGAAAATCAGACTCATTCAGGACAGTCTGGGTATGGGTCTTGATTTTGCCGAACTTGCAAAACGGAATTCTGCCGATCCCGGCTCTGCCCTGCGTGGCGGCAATCTTGGATGGTTCTCACGTCGACGATGGATTCAGCCGTTCGATGAAGAGGCCTTCAAATTGAAACCGGGACAGACATCAGGTATCGTCCGAACAATCTATGGCTACCACATCATCAAGTGTTATGACGCTCACCCGCCCAAGGGTTTTGAAGATGCAAAAAAAGATGTACAGCAGGTGTACCAGCAGTCGCGATTCCAGAGCGATTACAAGAAATTCACGGGTCGGTTGCAGAGGGAGGCAGAGTTCAACCTCCACGAGGACGTACTGAGCCGGTTCATTGTCTCGCTCGACTCGAATACAACTCCGCGTGATAGCAACTGGACCAACTCCCTGCCGGCGATGCTCAGGGCCTCAACGTTACTCTCGTTTGGCCCTCGCAACGTCACGCTGGATAGCGTCATTGCTCTGTTGAAGGTTCAGCAGGATTTCATCAATATTCCGCTCCGTGCATCGCCAATCAGGACGGCCATTGACAAGGTTGCAGAGCAGCTTCTCTTCACAGTCAAGGGGGAAAAAATTGAGCGTGATTATCCGGAATTTGCAGCAATCATGAAGGAGTACCGCGAGGGAATCCTTCTCTACCAAATTGAACAGGATCAAGTGTGGAACAGGGTCGCGGTGAACGATTCCGCGATCCGTGTGTATTTTGAGCAGCACCGTGACAAGTATACATACCCGAACCGTGTGGAGTTTGCACAACTTCGTTTCGCCAACGATTCCATTGCGAACGTCGTCTATGAAAAGTTGATAAGTGGCAAGACGTTCGCAGATATTGCTGCAGCCGATTCCATCCGTATGAGCAGGCCGAACAACTATCAACTTGAGTTCAAGCGGGGTTCAACGCAACTCTCGCCGCAGACAAAGCAACTGCTCGATGGTGCCGCGGACGATCTTGCTCGTGATGCGTTCCTGAGAATTCAATTCACCGCACATCCTGACACAACGACGAGCAAAGCCCGGAACAGAAAGATCGCAAGCCAACGATTGGAAGCGGTCAAGATGTATCTTAAGAAGAAGATGGATATGGCCGACGACCGTATTGTAACGCTTGCATTGCCGGGGGTTGGAGACAAGACTCCTGAAACGAAGAAGGAGGCTGCCGAGCGCAATTCCCGTATCGGCCTCGATTTTGTCGCCAGGAAAGCAGCGGTGATTAGCAAGGTGGAAGCAAGCATCCTTCCCGTGACGACCGATGAACGCACGAAGCTTGCGGACTCTCTTGGGGTTGGGAACTATTCGATGCCCTTTAAAAATAATTTTGGGTATTCAATAATCGGGGTTCTGAAAAAGCATCCCGCTCGTCAGAAAACATTTGAGGAGGCAGGGACGGAAATTTCAAGCGGCTTTCAGGAATACGAGTCCAAGCGGCTCGAAAGTGAGTGGCTGGATAGCCTGCAAAGGGCTTATCCTGTTCTCCAATACAAAGAGGCTCTGAAAAACGCGTTCCCGCCGAATCCATAACCATGCGGGAACGGCCGCATGTCTTGTGTTGTGGGTTGTTCTCCTCGCCGGCTGTTCACGTGAGGCGGAGCGGCCGCCGTATGTAGCGCGTGTTGATGAGTCCGTACTCACAGAAGATGATCTTGCTGCGTCGCGCAATTCACCGGGCGATGTTCACTCCCGCGAATTCATCAACAATTGGGTAACGACCGAACTGCTCTATCAGGAGGCGGTGCGCCGCGGACTTGCAAACAGCGTTGATCTGCAGCGACAACTCGAGGCCGTAAAGAAACAGTTCGCCATTAACGCGTTGCTTGAGGAAGAGCTGTATGCCAGTGACACGGCCCTTGCAAGTGATGCAGCGATTGCGGCGTGGTACGATTCAACAAAGAATGCGTTCCTCCTGAAGGAAGACGTGGTCAGTATGAGTTATGCTCTGTTTGCCGAGAGGGACGCTGCGAATGCTTTCCGCGCGAGGCTTCTCCGCTCCATACCATGGAGTAGTGCGGTCGCCGTACTACAGAGCGATTCTCTTCTCCGTCCACTCCTTCTGCAAATCGCAACGCGACAGTACTTCACGCACAGCAACCTGTATCCCGAGGAACTATGGAAACTCTCGCGAACGTTAGCAAGGGAGGAAGTGTCGTTTGTTTTGAAGACGGACGCGGGATACTATGTCCTTGTGGCGCACGGAGTACAGCGGACAGGGGAAATTCCCGATCTCGAATATGTCAGAAATGAAATCCGGGACCGAATCCTGATTGCAGAACGCAGAGCGAACTACGAGAAGTTGCTGACGAATCTTCGCTCGACACATTCCGTAGAAATTCATATTGCGCCTGTCGATTCCGTGACACCATCAATTGAGTAAGAAGAGAACTCTATGACGAAGAAACCGATGAGATTCCTCATATGTATCATCTCAATTTTTGTGCTGCCCATGTTATCCACGGGGCAGGTGTTGGACAGGGTTGTTGCCGTGGTAGACAAGGATCTGATCCTCGAATCGGATCTCAATGCACAGGTGCAATTCTCCGTGTTCAATAACAAAGCGGATCCCAACGAGCCCGGGTTGAAGGAACGAGTATTGCAATCCATGATCAACGAAAAACTGATTGTCGCAAAGGCAATCGAAGACAGCATCACCGTTAGTGAGGATGAAGTCCAACAACAGTTGGATGCGGTGATCAAGCAGCGGATTCAGCAGGTAGGGTCGGAAGCGCGTCTGGAGGAACTCTACGGCATGCCGCTCAGCAAGATCAAGCGGGAGTTTCGCGACGAGATGAGGAAGAACCTCCTTGCCCAGAGATTGCAGCAGCAAAAGTTTTCGGGATCGGAGATTAGCCGGCGTGAGGTGGGGGAGTTTTTTCAACAATACAAAGATTCGCTCGGCACTATCCCCGAAGAGGTGGAGCTTGCGCATATCGCTATGAAGCGAAAACCCGGCGAAGCAGCAAAGACATCCGCGAGGGCGAAGGCACAAGCGCTACTCGATAGCATCAAAGCCGGTGTCGACTTCAAGGAACTTGCCCAGCGTCATTCGGAAGACCCTGCCACTACCTCTCACGGCGGTGACCTTGGTCTCGTCCGTCGTGGACAGTTTGTGAAGGAGTTTGAGACGGCCGTGTTTGGTTTGAACGAACAACAGGTTTCGGGCATTGTGGAGACACAGTTCGGGTTTCACATTATCCAATTGGTGGAACGACGGGGCGATGCTGTGCATCCACGCCACATCCTGATTCGTGTTGAGCGCACGGGTGGGGATGACAGTGTGGTTGTAAGATTTCTTGATTCCCTTCGCACACGGGCCTTGGGTGGGGTGGGCTTCGCTGAACTGGCTAAGAAATACTCGGAGGATACGGAATCATCCCTGATCGGTGGAAGCCTCGGCACCACCGCGCTCGATCAAGTGGATAAGACGTTCTATCCGACGATCGTGAATCTTAAGGAGGGAGAAATCAGCGAGCCGGTTACGCTTTCCCTGCCGGGTTTTGACGGATTCCACATCGTGCTTATGAAGAAACGTACACCCGCACATCAGGCATCGCTCGAACGGGACTATCATCGCATGGAAACCATCGCGGTGAACTTCAAACGCAATCGGGAATATGCAGCCTGGATTGAGGATCTCAAAAGCAAGATATACTGGCAATCACGATTATAGGTGAGGGGGCTATCCCGTTGGCAAAAACTTCAACCGTAGGAACATTAAACGACGTTGATGCTGCGCGTGAGCTGAAGGAATCATATGACGCGCTGCGAAAGGAAATTGCAAAGATTATTGTCGGACAGGATGCTGTTGTCGAGCAGTTGCTGGTTGCCCTGCTGGCGCGTGGTCACTGTCTGCTTGTCGGCGTACCGGGGCTTGCCAAGACACTGTTGATACGGACTCTGTCAGAGGTGCTGGACCTGAAGTTCAATCGGATCCAGTTCACGCCCGATCTCATGCCGAGTGACATTACGGGAACGGAAATCATCGAAGAGAACGCGTCGACCGGAGGTAAATCGTTTAAGTTTGTCCAGGGGCCTGTGTTTGCCAATATCGTTCTGGCAGACGAGATTAATCGTACACCGCCAAAAACACAGTCCGCTCTCCTTGAGGCGATGCAGGAACATCGTGTTACCGCTGCCGGGCAGACATATACATTGCGGGAGCCATTCTTTGTGCTTGCAACGCAGAACCCGATTGAGCAGGAAGGGACCTACCCTCTTCCGGAAGCACAACTCGATCGATTCATGTTTAATCTCTGGCTGGATTACCCCTCCATGAGCGAGGAGGTCCAGATCGTGAAAGCGACGACGAGCCTCTTCTCGCCTGCGTTGGCACATGTACTGTCTGGCGATCAGATTATTTTCTTTCAGGACCTTGTCCGGCGTGTGCCCGTCGCCGACAACGTCATTGAATTCGCTGTGCGTCTTGCAACCAAATCAAGACCCGGGTCGGGGCAGGCGCCAC
Organism: uncultured Chitinophagales bacterium; assembly: GCA_964414155.1. Taxonomy (GTDB): domain Bacteria; phylum Bacteroidota; class Ignavibacteria; order UBA10030; family UBA6906; genus CAYPVN01. The sequence goes on along the minus strand of CAYPVN010000034.1, from coordinate 1,075 downwards.
AGTTCATCAAGGACTGGCTCAGTTGGGGAGCCGGCCCTCGCGCGTCACAGTATCTCATCCTAGGCGCGAAGACACGCGCAATACTGTCCGGGCGGCACACGCCCGACATAAACGATGTCCGGCACATGGCAGGTCCCGTGCTGCGACACCGGATTGTACCGAACTTCAACGCCGAAGCCGACGGTGTATCGAGCATTGATATTGTTGAGCGGCTTGTGAAGGAGAGTGAGTAACTCGTCGAACTGAAGCATGTTGATTTCGGAACCTTAGTTAATCCCCAACCGCGATACTCTCCTGTTTTTTAGCACACACTAACGCGGTACTAGTCATTCATGCCAAGTATCGAGCTCGATTTCACAATATCCACCGCGATCATCCTGCTTCTGACGCTGCTCGCTGCCGGCATTGCAATTCTGTTCTATCGATACACTCTCCCCCCCATTCCCCGACCAATCCGGATCGTACTCATTACGCTCAGAACTGCCGTGCTCTCCTTCTTTCTGCTGCTTCTTTTCGAACCGGTTCTCAAGCTTCTCTTCTCGTCAACGCAGCCGCCGGTTCTTGCTGTACTCGTTGATAACAGCAAGAGTATGGGCATCGTGGACAGAGTTGGAGCCCGCTCTGAACAACTCAGGTTGATTCTCGGCAGTGGGGAGTTCCGACATCTTTCAGCCAGACTGGCCCTTCATTATTACACCTTCGGTACACAATTGAAGGAGCACAGTTCTTTCTCAACAGATTCACCGACACTCGTTGAAGACGCAACAGATATTTCATCCGCACTCCATACGCTTGCCGCGGAAAGAGATCGGAATAATATTCAGGCTGCCCTTATCATCACGGATGGGGGCTACAATCTCGGTCAAAATCCTCTGCACGAAGCTCAGGAGATTGCAATCCCGCTCTACACTATGGGTGTCGGAGACTCGACAGAGCAGAAAGATGTACTCATCACAAAACTGTTGGCCAATGACCGTGTCTACAATGAGTCACCAACAATCGTTGATGTGAGGCTCAAGAGCTCCGGATATAATGGGGAGAAGATCGAGGTTGTGCTAAGCGAAGGCGCCAGGGA
>CAYPVN010000033.1:12077-14695 GCA_964414155.1 uncultured Chitinophagales bacterium | reverse complement strand
AGCTTTGCTCTCAGGTATTCCCGGTTCAGCCGGGCGATGTGAGAAACGGAGATTTCCTTCGGGCATTCCGCTTCGCACGCATAAGTGTTCGAGCAACTGCCGAATCCTTCTGCGTCCATCTGCGCAACCATCCGCTCGACACGCTCCGCCCGTTCAGGTTTTCCCTGCGGTAGAAGGGCAAGCTGGGAAACTTTGGCACTGACAAAGAGCATTGCCGAGCTATTCTTGCAGGCGGCAACGCACGCGCCGCAGCCGATGCAGGCCGCAGCATCAAACGCTTCATCTGCGATCGGCTTGGGAATCGGGATCGCGTTGGCATCAGGTGCACCGCCGGTTCTTACGGAGACAAAGCCGCCGGCAGTCATGATGCGCTCGAAGGACGAGCGGTCAACGACGAGGTCCTTGATGATGGGAAACGGTTTTGCACGCCATGGCTCGACAACGATGGTTTCGCCATCTCTAAAGCTGCGCATGCGCAGTTCGCACGTAGCAACACCGCTTTCAGGTCCGTGCGCACGCCCGTTCACCATGAGACCACAGCTGCCGCAAATGCCTTCGCGACAATCATGATCGAACGCGATAGGGTCGTTCCCCTTCTTGACAATCTCACCGTTGACGACATCCAGCATTTCAAGAAAGGAAGCGTCGGCGGGAATATCCGTTGCCGTATAGGTAACGAACTTTCCTTTTTCTTCGCGATTCTTCTGACGCCAAACTTTGAGCGCAAAATTCATCCGGCTAACTCCTCATTTGTAGCTGCGTGTCGTCGGTTTTACGTATTCGAATTGGAGCGGTTCTTTGTTGAGGGTCGGCATCTGTCCATCACCGGTATATTCCCATGCTGCAACGTAGCTGAAGGTGGCGTCGTCGCGCTTTGCCTCGCCATCCATCTGGTGTTCTTCACGGAAATGTCCGCCGCACGATTCCTCTCTGTGCAACGCATCGCGGGCCAGCAGCTCGCCAAGTTCAAGAAAGTCCGCCACACGGCCAGCACGCTCCAACTCGTTGTTCAGGTCGTTGGATGAGCCGACGACTTTCACATCAGTCCAAAACTCCTCACGCAATTTCCTTATCATGTCAATCGCCTTCTCAAGTCCGGCCTTATTGCGCGCCATCCCCACAAAATCCCACATGATCTTGCCGAGCTGACGGTGAAACTCTTCAACAGTTTGTCGTCCGTTGATCGACATCAGCTTCTTGATTGTCCTTTCGACGGAGGCGTGGGCGTCTTTGAACGGCGGATCATCCGGTTTGACGGCTTTGAATTTCGCCGATGCGAGATAGTCGCCGATGGTGTAGGGGATGATGAAGTATCCATCCGCCAGTCCCTGCATCAGTGCGCTGGCGCCGAGTCTGTTCGCGCCATGATCCGAGAAGTTTGCTTCACCCAACACAAAAAGTCCGGGGATTGTGCTCATAAGATTGTAGTCGACCCAGAGCCCGCCCATGGTGTAGTGTACAGCGGGATAAATCCGCATGGGTACTCTGTACGGATCCTCTGCGGTGATTTCACGATACATGTCGAACAAGTTGCCGTACTTTTCTTCGATCACTTCCTTGCCCATACGCGTGATGGCGTCGGCGAAATCGAGATAGACGGCCTGGCCTGTGGTGCCTACACCATGGCCGCTGTCGCACATTTCCTTCGCACGTCGAGATGCCACGTCGCGAGGGACGAGGTTACCGAACGAGGGATAGAGGCGCTCCAGATAATAATCTCTTTCGTCTTCAGGGATCTCTTTCGGACGGCGCGTGTCCGCTTTCTTTCTTGGCACCCAGATGCGTCCATCGTTGCGGAGGCTTTCGCTCATCAGGGTCAGCTTGGATTGATATGTACCGCTGACTGGGATGCACGTGGGATGAATCTGTGTGAAGCAGGGGTTGGCAAAGAACGCACCTTTCTTATGCGCGCGCCAAATCGCGGTTGCGTTACTGGCCTTCGCCATGGTCGAAAGGTAAAAAGCGTTGCCATAACCTCCGGTTGCAAGCACGACTGCGTCGGCGACGTAGGCCTCGAGTTTGCCGGTTACCAGATGCCGTGCGATGATTCCGCGAGCCTGCCCGTCGGCCACAACCAGCTCGAGCATCTCTCTTCGATCATAAAACTTCACCTGCCCTGCGCCAATCTGCCGGCAAAGTGCGGAGTATGCACCGAGCAGCAGTTGCTGCCCTGTCTGACCGCGGGCGTAAAACGTGCGCGAAACCTGCACACCGCCGAACGAGCGGTTGTCCAGTAGTCCGCCATACTCACGCGCAAACGGCACCCCTTGCGCAACGCATTGGTCGATGATGTTGTTGCTGACTTGAGCAAGGCGGTACACGTTGGCTTCGCGTGCGCGGTAATCCCCCCCTTTGACTGTATCATAGAAGAGGCGATAGACACTGTCGCCGTCGTTGGGGTAGTTCTTCGGCGCGTTGATGCCTCCCTGCGCCGCGATGCTGTGTGCCCTCCGGGGTGACTCGTGATAGCAGAGGGAGGTAACGTTGTAACCCAGCTCGGCAAGAGAAGCGGCCGCAGATGAACCCGCCAATCCAGTTCCCACGACGATGATGTGATACTTCCGCTTGTTGGCGGGATTGACGAGCTTGAGGTTAAATCGGTGCGTATCCCATTTCTT
>CAYPVN010000033.1:6561-11977 GCA_964414155.1 uncultured Chitinophagales bacterium | reverse complement strand
GCTTGTTGGCGGGATTGACGAGCTTGAGGTTAAATCGGTGCGTATCCCATTTCTTCTCGATGGGGCCCGGGGGAATCTTCGAATCTAATGTTGTCACGCGTTAATGTCCTGTTTAATGTGCCCAAAGAAAATACAACGGTATCGATGCGAAGCCGAGCGGTATGACAAGCCAGAAGACAACTGCAACCGCGTCGATCAACCGCCGATACCTTTCGTGGCGGATACCGAATGTCTGGAATACTGATTGGAATCCGTGCCTGAGATGGTACGCGAGAAACGCAATGGAAACAACGTAGAAAACATCGTACCACGGGTGTGAAAACGCGTCGATCACCCGATCGTACATCGTTATTCCATCGTTGAAGAACCGTGACTTGACGAAGAATGTGTTGATATGAACAACCAGGAACATAAAAACGATGCTGCCGGTAACGAAGGTGAGACGGGATGCGAGCGTACTGTTTTCCGATGCCTTGTTAACCGCATAAGTTTTCGGCCGCGCCCGCTTGTTTTTCAACCACATCAACCCCCCAAGAAATGCGTGGAGCAACAGACCGCCGAAGAGCAGCCACTCGATCGGACGTACTAAAGGGTAGGTTGCGAGAAATTTTGCATAGACCTCAAACGTTTCCCCCCCATCATTTTTGAAGAGAAACAGATTCGCGTATAAATGAACGACTAAAAATGTACAAAGAAAAAAACCCGTACCTCCTACGATGAGCTTACGGCCGACTGAGGATTTGTAGAGTTTTGCTATCCTATCCATCGATGGTGCTTCCGTCGTTTAGAGGTGTGTCTCCGTTTCAGGGCAGCATTCATGAGAATCAAAATTGCTAGTGTTGAGCGGAATGAGAAAACGGAAAGAGTGTTGGCTGTTGCGATACGCTCTGTGTTGAATCTATGAAACAAATCGCTTTTCTGCAAGGCTAGCAAGATCCGTCAAGTGGCGCGCGCAAGTTTTATGAAACGAATCACTGAGATCAGGCTGCCAATCATTCCAAGAAAAACACCCGCGCAAAGGACGAGTAGATAAAATCCCGGATCCATCCTGATGAACTCCGAGAGCTCCGGCGAGGCGAGAGGAGCTGCATGCTCAAGAAGCAGATAGAGCAGCCCTGATGCAAAAACCCCACCGAGACACCCCTGCATCAGCCCTTCCAGCAAAAATGGAAGGCGGATAAAAACAGCTGTGGCGCCGACCAACTCCATCGTGCGGAGCAATTGTTTCTTCGCGTAAATCGCCAACCGGATCGTGTTGGAGACGAGGAGGATGGCCGAGAGGCTGACGAGCAATCCGAGTCCAAGCGTTAGATTATGAACTGTTGCTGTTCGCTGGTCGATAAGTTCGAGAAGAGCCTTCCGGTAGATGACATTCTCGATCCCTTTCGTCGAGGTAAGCTTTTCGCTGACAGTTTGGGCCGCGGAGGAAGTTCTGTAACCTTCTTTCAGGCTGATCTTGAACGAAGGTGGAAGGGGGTTGAAGTCAAGCACATTCTTAATATCCTCACCAAACTCCTGTTTGAAGATATTTGCCGCCTCATCCTTCGAAACATAAATGACCTTTTCAACCCCATCAATCGCAGCGATCTGTTTCTGCAATGCAACAACCTGGTCCGATGCGATCGGCTCCTGAAGAAACGCTTCGAGCTCCACCTTTGTCCGCAGGATATCAACGAACCGTGACGCGTTGACAGTGATGATTGTAAACACCCCGAGCAGCAACAGTGAAATGCTTATAGTAGTGATGGAAACGAAGGCGGAGAGTTTTGCCCGCGTGAACCCGGAAAAGCTCTCCCTTAGCGTGTATCGTAGGCTCATCGAAACCCGTTAGAAATTCGATTCATCACGCCAGCGCGTAATTTTCCAGGGGTCTGCCGGTGCGGCTTTCGTAAGCGAGAGGTTTGCGTAGCCGTCAATTCGCACGACATCGTTAGCGTTGAATGTGATGGTGAGGTTGAACCCCCGCACGATGTTCGTCGAGTCGGGTGCGATGGATATGATATTATTCCAGATAAGGTCGAGCTTTGGAGCATTCTGGAAGAGCCCGTAGGTCGCCCGCATTTCTTCTTCACGCCCCCATGTCACGTCAATCCCCAGATCATAGTCCCGGTACACGAACACAAAATCCGCGGAAAGCAATTTTCCATAGTCGCTCGTGTCCCTGAATGTGTATGCCGTTTGGAAACATCGGAACACTCCATCGACGAAAACAGGATTGCAGGCTGATTCTGATGGCGAGGTATCGAGACCCGGAGAGAAGGGGTTGAAGCAGCCGCTCTGAATAACGCAGCCGCCCGCGAAAAGCAGGTTTGCCACAACGGAATTGCGCAGGGTTCGCATCACCTCTTGCTACTGAAACTCCACTTTTAGACGGCTCCACGTTTCGGCTGTGTCCTTGTGATCGGCCAACGAGTATATCGACCACCGCGAGCCGCTGCTTTCCCTTCCGATCGACAATTCCATGTGTCCCGAAACTGTTGTTGGCACGCCCGGTTTTGAGTGCATGGCTGTTAGTGTGTATTGGAATTCATACCGCACGGTATCAATCGGGAATGGTGTGTTTTGTTGAATCAGGGTGAGCTGCGAGAAACCGTTTTCACCGATGCTCGTTCGAAGATTCTCGAAATGCGATCGTTCATCGTCGCGATCCCATGATACAAGGCTCGCTCCATCGGCCGACGGGCTGAATGTATACACACGGTTTGCCGTAACCGGATCGACGAAGCAGCTCATGTAGTTGGCAACATTCTTTTCGAATACTGCGTTCTGAAGATTGCTGATAACGATTGATGGGTCCGTCGGCTGCCTGAAACTGAGACTGGACAGCGATGGGTCGCCGGGCTCTCGCGTGTCAAAGAGGTCGCACTGAATGAACATCAGGCCGCAACCGACCACGAGAGCGCGAGTGGCTCGAGCGTATGTTCCTGTCTGATCCATGCTTACAGTGTCACCCTTCCTTCGATCGCCCTGCTCAGTGTCGCCTCATCGGCAAATTCCAGATCCCCACCGACGGGGATTCCCCGCGCAATACGGGTGACTTTCACATTGAGTGGCTTCAACAACCTGGTCAGGTAAATTGTTGTTGCCTCACCCTCCACGTTCGGGTTCATGGCGAGAATGACTTCCGCCGATTCTCCATTCACACGGCTGAGCAATTCCCGGACCTTCAAATCTTCAGGACCGATGCCATCGAGGGGCGAAAGAGCGCCGCCGAGCACGTGGTACAGCCCGTGGAATTCGTTTGTCTTCTCCAATGCAATCACATCGTTCGGTTCTTCGACCACACAGATGATGGATCGGTCGCGCTTCGGACTGGCGCAGACCGCGCACGGATCTTCTTCGGTGATGTTCCAGCAGGTCGAGCAGTAGCGGATGCGATCCTTTACATTCACGAGCGATCGTGCCATCTTCACCACGTCCTCGCGGGGTTGCTTCAGGATGTAGAGCGCGAGACGTTGTGCGGACTTGCGCCCGATGCCGGGAAGCTGGGAGAATTCTTCTATGAGTTGCTGCAGCGCTTCTGAGGTGTAGAGCATTGGGGTTTCGTAATATACTTGGATATTCTACATTCGATATTCCTTGTTCAAGATTCTCATGCAATAATGAATATCCAACAGAGAATATCGAATCATGAAATTGCTGTTCACATCCCCGGCAAATTCAAGCCCGGTATATTCGGCAGCATGCCGCTGGTGGCCTTGGCCATTTCATCCTGAGCCATCTTGCCGGCTTCTTCTATTGCCTTGTTGGTCGCCGCTACGACAAGGTCTTCAAGCATTTCGATGTCGTTTGGATCGACCACTTCCTTTTCGATCTTCAATTTGGTAATCCGCTGCTTTCCGTTTGCGGTTGCCTTCACCATGCCGCCTCCCGCCTCACCCACGACCGTCCTTGTCTCCAATTCCTCTTGCACCTGTGCCATTTTCTCCTGCATCTTCTGCACCTGCTTCATCATCCCCTGCATATTCGGAAGGCCCTTCATGTTGCTCCTTTCATCGGTTCACTAACAAGAAAATCTTATTTCTGACTGAAAGGTATTTCTTTTGAGAGGGAAAGTCAACGTGAGATCAGAAACTGCACGAGATGATTTCTTTGTAGTGAAGGCGGTTAATGACAATGGGTTTCCTTGACTTTCTTTCAGAAATCGCGTAGCTTTTGAAGCATTTCCACCCCATAAGGCGTGTCTCAACAACAGTAGAGGAAGATTCCAACCTTTGGCTCCACAGCAAGCTACGGGCGAAGACAAGAAAAAGCAGGATGCGTTGCTGGGAAGCGGTGAAATCCCACAACATATTGCCATCATTATGGATGGGAACGGTCGCTGGGCAAAGCAACGAGGTATGCCCCGCATTGCCGGCCATAGCGAAGGGGTTGAATCCGTCCGTGATGCTGTTGAAGCCTGTGGACAGTTGGGCGTCAAATACCTTACTCTCTACGCGTTTTCCACGGAGAATTGGAAGCGGCCGGAAGAGGAAGTCTCACTCCTCATGCGCCTGCTCCTGAACGCACTCAAGGACGAAACCGACCGGCTGCACAGCAATAATGTCCGCATACGAACTATCGGCGACATTGCGGCGTTACCACATGAAGTCCAGAACGAGTTGCTCGAGGCTATTCAGAAGACGAAAGACAACACCGGTCTCACACTCATCCTCGCCCTAAGTTACAGCGGCCGATGGGATCTTACGCAGGCAGTCCGGCGCATTGTTGCCGATGCCGGAACGAACAAGCTTGGCGAGGCACAGATCGACGAGCTGATGGTTGACAGATATCTTTCCACTTCGGGGATTCCCGATCCTGACCTGTTGATCAGAACAAGCGGAGAGATGCGCATCAGTAATTTCCTTATCTGGCAGCTTGCCTACACGGAAATTCATATCACGCAAAAATATTGGCCGAGCTTCCGACGCGGCGATCTCTATGCCGCAATCGAAGACTACCAGCGGCGCGAGCGGCGCTTCGGCATGGTCAGTGAACAATTGAAGAATAACGGCGAGACAAATTATCTCAAGCGCATAATCAGGAGTGTGACAGGACCTTAGCATGAAGCAGAAATTGCTGGTGTTGGTGGCAGTGGGGATCGGTCTCGTGAGCACATCCCATCTCTTTGCACAACGTTCTGAACCGCAAGAAGTCTACAAGATACTGGGTATCTCCGTGGAAGGGAATACCCTGACCGAATCCTCGGGAATCATTTCCTACTCGGGTTTGAAAATCGGCGACGAGATCCTCGTACCGGGTGATCAGGTTAGTCAGGGGATTCGCAAGCTCTGGTCATTGAAGGTGTTTGATGACATTCAGATCTCCATTGACAGGACTGTGGGCAACGGCGTCTTCCTGCTCATTAAAGTGAAGGAGTTGCCACGCTATGAGCGGACGGAGATTGTAGGGAATGATGATGTCGACGAGGATGACA
>CAYPVN010000033.1:0-6461 GCA_964414155.1 uncultured Chitinophagales bacterium | reverse complement strand
CCACGCTATGAGCGGACGGAGATTGTAGGGAATGATGATGTCGACGAGGATGACATCATGAAGAAGATCACGCTTATCAGGGGACAGGTGCTGCAGCCACAAGAGCTGGTCAAGATCCAAAAAGATGTAACGGCCCTGTATGAAACTGAAGGATTCCTTCTTGCAAAGGTCAAAGTAACGACGGAACAAATCGACACGATGAAGAACCATGTGGTTCTCAAAGTCGATGTTGGCGAAGGGACGGAAGTGCGGGTGGGGGAGATACTCTTCGAAGGGAACGAAGCCTTCGACAACGGAGACTTGCGCGGGGAGATGGAAACGACCACGAAGAAGTGGTGGAAGTTTTGGTCGGGCGCTAAGTTTGAGCGCAAGAAATATGATGAGGACAAGAAGCTGATCGTTCAGTACTACAAGAAGAACGGCTACCGTGACGCAGAAGTCCTTGGCGATTCCATATGGTACACCTCCGATAAGACGCGCATGGCGATTCTCCTTAGGGTGTACGAGGGCCCACAATACAAAGTCAGAAATATTACCTGGGAGGGGAATACAGTCTATCCTGAGGCGGCGTTAAATGAACGGTTGAATGTTCGAAAGGGGGAGATCTACAACTCAGAAAAGTTCGAGCGCAACCTTCGGGGTAACGAACAACAAAACGACGTAGCGTCACTCTATGTGGATAATGGCTACCTGCGGTTTAATCTCGAGCCTGTAGAAACTCGCGCAGCGGAAGATAGCATCGATATAGCGATCAGTGTGTATGAATACAACAAGTACCAGATCGGTCATGTGAACATCAAGGGTAACACCAAAACCTATGAGAAGGTAATCCGCCGAGAGCTGTTAACGAAGCCGGGAGAGTACTTCAGCCGTGCTGCGATCCTGCGGAGTGTGCGGGAACTTCAAACTTTGAACTATTTTAATCCGGAGAAAATCAAACCGGACTATCATCTGGTGGACGATAAGACGGTCGATCTGACGTATGAGGTTGAAGAGAAATCCAGCGACAATATTAATGCTTCCGTCGGTTACAGTGCAGCGTTCGGGGTGAGCGGTGCGCTTGGCTTCACGATCAACAATTTTTCAATCTCGGAACCGTTGGCCGGCGGCGGCGGGCAGATTTTGAATTTTGAATGGCAGTTCGGTCGCTACAACTTCCGCACGTTCACGGTCGGCTTTACTGAGCCATGGCTCCTTAATACGCCGACGCTCCTCGGTGTGAGTCTCTTTGACACGCGCCAGAATTACACGTTCGACTTGCAACAGACAGGCGGGTCAGTCCGCATTGGGCGACGGTTCAAGTGGCCCGATCCATATTTTCGCGGCGACTGGATTTTGAACGCCCAGCACAATGATGTACGGGATGGTCGCGGATTGTACACTGAGGGAAAAACAAGTCAGGTCAGTCTCACGCAGATCATCAGCCGAAACAGCGTGGATAATCCAGTGTTTCCATCCTACGGATCAAACGTTTCCCTATCGGTTGAGATAGCCGGGGGTCCGCTACTGCCCGGGACGGTGGATTTTCACAAATGGAACTTCCAGTCCGACTGGTATGTGCCGTTGTTCAACAGCAGCCGGATCACATTTTATTTGAGTTCTCAATACGGATTCATCTCCCCGCTGAGGGACAACACGGTTATACCGCCAATTGAGATGTTCATCATGGGTGGGACCGGTCTCGGTCAGATTGCCACGATACCGCTGCGCGGATACGAGGATCAATCGATCGGGCCGTTCAACGCAAGCGGTACGTCCATTGTCTATGGCAGGGCGATGGCAAAACAAACGGCGGAGTTGCGGCTTGCGCTTGCCATCAACCCGATACCCATTTACATTCTCGGGTTTGTCGAGGGTGGAAACGTGTACGAGTCAATGACGAAGGCAAACTTCTTCGATTTGAAACGATCCGCCGGGTTCGGTGCCCGTCTTCAAATCAATCCCATCGGCCTCATCGGATTCGACTACGGCTACGGTTTTGACGACGTCGAGCCACGAGACGGCAGACCCGATGGTTGGCATTTCCATTTTGTATTTGGTCGAGGTTTCTAAATTCATCAATCATTTATCAAAGAGGTTACAGTGAAGAATATTCTCGTCTTGTCCATAGCAATCGCGGTTTGTCTTGCCGGACCGGCACTCAACGCACAGTCGCAGAAGATCGGGTACGTTAACTCGACAAAGATCTTCCAGGAATTGCCGGAGGCGCAAGATGCGCAGAAGAGAATCGATGCGTTGACGAAGCCGCTGCAGGATTCACTCGAGGTGAAACAAAAGGAACTGCAGGCGAAGTACGATGAGTATCAGAAGAAAGAAGCCATGATGACCGACGCCGGCAAGAAGGCGGTGCAGCAGGAGATCCTCGAACTCGAACGGAAGTACAACGAGTTTCGTGTCGGGAAGTTCGGCAATGACGGCGATCTCGCCAAACAAACGGATAGGATTATCTCGCCCATCAAGGAGAAGATCATCAAGGCGATTGCGGCTGTGGCGAAAGAGGAAAAATACAATTTTGTCTTTGATAAAACGGAGCAGGTGCTGGTTCTTCTCTATGGCGATCCGAATCATGACCTGACATTCAAGGTAATCGATAAGCTGAAACGCAATAAATAGTCAACACATTTGTTGAACGGGACGGAGAGATCAGGATGAAACGCTGGATGGTTCTGACAGTACTGGCACTTGCCACGGGCTCGCTTTCAGCCCAAACGCTGATTGGCCACATCAATTCGGAAGCGATCATGCAGGCGCTTCCCGAAGCCATTGATGCGCAACGGTCGCTCGATGCACTGGTGACGCAGTGGGAGGGGGAATTGCAGAAGATGCAAGCGGAGTGGAAAAAGAAGTTCGACGAGTACGACAGGAAAAAACTTATCCTCACGGAACAGACGCGTGCGGAAACGGAACGGCAACTGCGCGAGCTGGATCAAAACATCACCGACTATCGCAACAAGAAGTTCGGACAGAATGGCGAGCTCTTTCTAAAACAGAACGAGGTTATGAAGCCCATCCAGAATAAGATGTTCCAGGTGCTCGAAGAGGTGGCCAAGGAGGACGGGTATGACTATATCTTCGACAAGAGCGGCGAGATCCTCCTGATGTATGCCAACAGCAAGCATGACTTGACGCAGAAGGTTCTTTCTCGTATGCAGACCTTCGGCAAGTAAACGATTTTCCGGGATGCCCCATGAAACTCCGAGACATTGCTGCGCTCCTACACGCGGATGTTGAGACTGCGGGCAGCGATGCGGTCGAAATCAGGCGCGTGGCCAAAATTCAGGAGGCGGCGGAAGGGGACATCACATTTCTGGCTAATCCCAAGTACGCGAAGTACGTCGGCACAACAAAAGCATCGGCCATCATCGTCGGTCGGGACTTCAAGATTGCAAACGGTGAGCGGCAACCGGGACTGTGCCTTGTCCGTGTAGACGATCCTTATTCCTCCTTCCTGAAAGTGCTTCAGGAATTCAACCCACCCCCTGAGCCCCTTCCTCCCGGAATCCACTCCACCTCTCTCATTGCTTCCACAGCGACGCTCGGGAAAGACGTTCGTATCGGCGCTTATGTCGTCATCGGAGAGAAGTGTCGGATCGGTGACGGGGCGATGGTGAGCCATGGGGTCGTTCTCGGCGAAGGTGTGGCAATTGGCGAGCGAACGTTGCTCTATCCAAATGTTACGGTGCGAGAGGGGTGTACTATCGGTGCCCGCGTCATCATTCATTCCAACACGACGATTGGAAGCGACGGATTTGGTTTTGCACCGCGTCCCGATGGGACATTTGAAAAAATTCCTCAGCTCGGTATTGTGGTGATTGAAGATGATGTGGAGATCGGAGCGAATTGCGCCGTTGATCGTGCAACGATGGGGGAGACAAGGATCAAGAATGGGGCGAAGCTGGATAATCTGATTCAGGTTGCACATAATGTCGTCATCGGCGAGAATACCGTTATCGCCGCGCAGGCGGGAATTTCGGGCAGCACCATTATCGGGAAGAATGTCATGATTGGAGGGCAGGTGGGGCTGACCGGTCATCTTGAAATCGCCGACAGAACAAAACTCGGGGCGCAATCCGGGATTCACCACTCCATTCCTAAGCCGGGGATGACGTTTTTTGGCTCGCCTGCTTATCCACAGCGTGAGGCGTTTCGGATTCAAGGTGTAATCTCACAGCTTCCCGAGCTGCTTGCCACCGTGCGTGAATTGAAACAGACGATCGAGAAACTGGAGAAGGAAATTCAGGATCGGCAGCCGGCCGCGCCCTGACTTGCAGGACACTGATATTCATCAGACAAATCTGAGAACAGCATGCTGGTTCAACAACGAACGATAAAGCAACCGGTGTCGATGAGCGGCATCGGCCTGCACACTGGCAGCACGTCGACGATGACGTTCAAGCCGGCGCCCGAACATTACGGCATTAGATTCCGGCGCACGGACCTTCCCGGCTCGCCGGAAGTCCCTGCAGATATCGACCACGTCGTTGATATTTCACGAGGCACCACCATTGCGATCGGCGAAGCGCGGATTCATACCGTTGAGCACGTGCTGGCTGCGCTCGTTGGCTTACAGATAGATAACGTGCTCATCGAGCTCGACGCGAATGAACCCCCTGTCGGCGATGGCAGCGCCAAGCCGTATGTGGATGTACTGCTGAAGGCAGGCTTCGAGAAGCAGAACGCGCCGAAGGATTATCTCATCATCGACCAGACCGTCCACTATCATGATGAGAAGAAGGGCGTCGACATTGTAGCGCTCCCGACGGATGATTATCGCATCACCGTCATGGTGGACTATCATAATCCGGCGCTCGGGAGTCAGCACACAGGGCTGTTCAACCTGGAAAAGGAGTTCGTGACCGAGTTCGCACCGTGCCGCACATTTTGCTTTCTTCACGAAGTGGAGATGTTGCACAGTCAGGGACTCATCCGCGGCGGAAATCTGGACAATGCGATCGTGATTGTCGACAGGGATTTAAAGAATGATGAGATCAAACGGATCGCGGCAAAACTGGGGATCAAGGATTCGGTCATCCTCGGCAACAATGGCGTGATAAACAACCGACCGTTGCATTTCCCGAATGAACCTGCCCGCCACAAACTCCTGGACGTCATGGGAGACCTTGCGCTCATCGGAGTCCCGCTCAAGGCGCAAATCCTCGCGGCCCGGCCGGGACATGCGAGTAATATAGAGTTCGCGCGGAAGATCCGGAAGCTCTACGAGCAGAAGAAGCTCGTTCTCAAATATCAACACGAGCGTAAAGAAGGTGTCATTTTCGATATTAACGCCATCAAGAAAATTTTGCCGCATCGCTATCCCATCCTTTTGGTCGACAAGATTATTGATTTCAAATTGGATGAGAGCATTGTCGGGGTAAAGAACGTTACCGCCAACGAGCCGTTCTTCGAGGGACATTTTCCCGGTCAACCCATAATGCCGGGCGTGTTGATCCTGGAGGGAATGGCCCAGACAGGCGGCATCCTCTTGCTGAACGGCGTTGAGAACCCGGGTGACAAGCTTGTGTTTTTTATGGCGATCAACAATGCGAAATTCCGGAAGCCTGTCCTACCCGGCGACCAGCTTGTGTTCGAATTGACCATGGTCAGCCGCAAGAGCAGAATCTGCCAGATGAAGGGAAGGGCCTTCGTCGAAGGGAACCTTGTTGCCGAGGCAGAGATGATGGCGTCAATTGTGGACCGTCAGGATTCAAGACCGCAATCACCCGACGATGGCCGGGAGACGCTCAAGACTGTGTCCCGTACCAAGCCCGCGATGAACTAATTTCGAATCTTACCCTGTCGGGCTGTGATCCAGGCCTTTCCAGAAAACGAGCAGGATTCATCCAAACCAGAATGGTCATGAACACCACCATCGACTCACGGGCTCAAGTAAGCCCGAAGGCTCAGCTTGGAATAAACGTCACCATCGGCCCATTCACAGTCGTTGAAGACCATGCCGTCATTGGCGACGGTTCGACGGTTGCCGCGAATGCGCTCATCGCATCCGGCGCGCGAATCGGCAAAGACTGCCGCATCCATCATGGCGCGGTTGTCGGACATGAGCCTCAGGATTTGAAATATGCTGGAGAGGCATCAACCTGTGAAGTTGGTGATCGAACTGTCGTGCGGGAGTATGCTACTCTTCATCGGGGGACTGGCGAAGGGGGACGCACGGTGATTGGTTCGGACAACCTGCTCATGGGTTATGTTCACATTGCGCACGACTGTGTCATTGGCAATCACGTTATCCTCGCGAATGCGGTGATGATTGCCGGCCATTGTGTTGTGGAAGACTACGTGATCATCGGGGGGATCGTTCCGGTGCATCAATTCGTTCGCATAGGTGGACACGCAATGATCGGCGGCGGCCTCCGTGTGCCCAAAGATGTACCGCCCTATATTCTTGCGGGTCAGGAACCGCTCATCTTTCAGGGATTGAATTCCGTGGGCCTTCGACGCAGGGG
>CAYPVN010000032.1:0-14764 GCA_964414155.1 uncultured Chitinophagales bacterium | reverse complement strand
CGCAGGGCGGTATTTATGCGGAATTACACCGCAAGCAACTTCTGGAAAAGGAACTGGAGCAATTATGACATCCTATGCGCGAAGAAGAAGTCCTCGGTAAGGCGTACGATGCCAGGTTGATGCAGCGGCTGCTGAAGTATCTGCGGCCGTACAAATGGCATGTGGGAATTGGAATTGCGCTGAGCATTCTTGTGTCGGCAATGGAAGCCGTTCGCCCGTACTTCACGAAGATCGCTGTCGACGAAAACATTGCGAACGGCGACAAGCAAGGCCTTCTGATAACCACGCTCGTCTTCCTGGGTGTGATGATCCTGCGCGGACTCGTCCAATACCTGAACATGTATCTCACACAATGGATAGGACAGCGAACGATTTACGATCTGCGGATGGAGGTGTTCGAGCATCTGCAGAACCTCGGCCTCAGATTCTATGACAAGAATCCCATCGGTCGCCTTATCACGAGAGTGACGAACGATATCGAAGTGTTGAACGAGATGTTCTCCTCAGGCATCGTTATGGTTTTCAGCGATGTCTTTACTATCATCGGCATCCTTTATTTCATGTTCTCGATGGAATGGAAACTCGCCCTTGTATCCCTTAGCGTTCTTCCGCTCTTGTTCTACGGGACGTTCCTCTTCAGGAAGAAGGCACGTGAGGCGTACCGCGAGGTTCGTTTGCAGATCGCACGCATCAACACCTTCATGCAGGAACACATCACCGGCATGATGGTGGACCAGGTATTCAACCAGGAAGAAAAATCCTTCAGCAAATTTGACAACATCAACGCGCTGCACAGGGATGCGAACATCAAATCGATATTCTACTATGCGGTGTTCTACCCCGGCGTCGACCTGATCGGGGCAATTGCCGTCGGGTTGATTATCTGGTATGCGGGCGTCGATGCGCTGGGCGGTTCCATCACGATCGGGACGGTGATGGCATTCCTGCAATTCAACGAAATGTTCTGGCGGCCGATCCGGGATCTCTCTGAAAAATATAACATCATGCAAACCGCCATGGCTTCCTCGGAGCGCGTCTTCAAGCTGCTTGATGATCGCACGATGGTCAGCGATCCGGAATCGCCCGTTCAATTAGCCAACATTCAAGGGAATATCGAATTCCGGAATGTCTGGTTTGCCTACAATGGCTCCGACACGGAGAAACCGGAATGGGTGCTCAAGGATGTTTCCTTCACGATCAACGCGGGTGAAACTGTTGCATTTGTCGGCCACACCGGAGCCGGCAAAACGACCATCATCAATCTGCTGGGACGATTCTACGACGTTCAGAGAGGGCAGATTCTGATAGATGGCGTGGATATCAGACAGTTCAAACAGAAGTATCTGCGCAAGCACATCGCCGTGGTTCTGCAGGATGTCTTCCTGTTTTCAGGTGACGTCACTTCCAATATTGGTCTGGGGGATGATTCCATTCCGGATGAGCGGATCAAGTCATCGGCGCAACTGGTAGGTGCAAATCATTTTATCGAGCGACTGCCCGGCGGGTATCGGGAAGAAGTGAAAGAACGAGGATCGACCCTTTCAGTGGGTCAGAAACAGCTTATCTCGTTTGCCCGCGCCCTTGCCTATGATCCCCGCATACTCGTCCTCGACGAGGCGACATCCAGTGTAGACACGGAGACCGAACTGCTGATTCAAACCGCCATCAAAAACCTCCTGGTAGGCCGGACTTCCATCGTCATCGCCCATCGACTCTCTACCATTCAGAGTGCAAACAAAATCATCGTGATGCATAAGGGGGAGATCCGTGAGATGGGGCCCCACCAGAAACTCCTCTCGCTCGGAGGCATCTATTATAAGCTCTATCAGCTTCAATACAAGGAACAGGAGCTGCCCCAGGTCGCTTCATAATGCTTTCTTCCTTGCAACTCTGCAGAGTCTTCTGTAGATTCTTCCATCGTAGCCCCTGTCCTTCTTGCCACGGTCGATCACGTAACCCTGCGCAGCATCAATTATCAGGACATTAACCATGGAAATGCCTCACGCGCCGATAAAGTTTATGACATTGGAGCGACACATCGCGGAAGGGGAGCGGTTGCATCCGGGCGCGACGGGTGAGTTTTCAGAGTTGTTGCACGGCCTCGCGCTGGCAGCGAAGCTCGTGTGGCGCGAAGTCACAAAAGCCGGCCTGGTCAACATCCTTGGAAAAACAGACCGGATGAACATCAGCGGCGACGTGGTTAAGAAGCTCGATGATTTTGCCGACGCGACGATCTACAAGGCAATGGATCATGTGGGACATCTCTGCGTGATGGCGTCGGAGGAGAACGAAGACCTACTCCAAATCCCCGATCAATATCCGCATGGCAAATATGTGCTCATCTATGATCCCCTCGATGGTTCGGGCAACATCGACGCGAATGTCACTATTGGAACGATATTCTCCATTCTCCGACGCGTTACGAAATCTGGAAAGGGGACGTTTGAGGATGTCCTTCAACCGGGATACAAGCAGTTGGCCGCAGGATATATACTCTATGGCTCGAGCATGATGTTCGTGTATAGCGCGGGTCGGGGAGTGCACGGGTTTACGCTCGATCCGACTGTTGGCGAGTTTCTGCTCTCTCACGAGAACATCCAGATCCCAAAACGCGGCTCGATCTACAGCGTTAATGAAGGAAATTACGCCCGCTGGGATTCGACGATGCAACGGTATATACAATATCTTAAGCAGGAAGATGGCGCCACAGGCAGGCCATACTCGGCACGATACATCGGCTCGCTGGTTGCCGATGTTCACCGCACCCTTTTGTATGGTGGAATCTACTGCTATCCGGGCGATTCAAAGAATAAGAATGGCAAACTCCGGCTCATGTATGAGAACAATCCCCTCGCCTACATCGCTGAGAAGGCGGGGGGCGCAGCCTCCAACGGACGTCAGCGGACTCTTGAGATTCAGCCGGAGTCGCTTCACCAGCGCTCGCCGCTGTTCATCGGCAGTGTTGAAGAAGTGAGACTCGTCGAGGAGTTTCTGTCAGGTAAGCATTAGGTTTGTTCCGCTTGTGTCTGCGGCAAACAAAAAAACCCCGGAACCAATTCGGGGTTTTGTCATTCTACTCGATTAAGACCGTGCCCGCTAGTTCAGCATATCCAATTTTTCCCGCGCTTTCCTCACGAAGGTGCTGGCCGGGTATGAGGATATGAGTTTGTTGTACGCCTCTCTCGCTGCCTTTTTGTTGCCCATTGCCGCGTAGGAATTTCCAATCATGAGCTGCGCATCATCTCGCTTCTCTGTGTGCTTGAAGCCAAATACATGTTCAAAGTGTCCGATAGCTTCCTGATACTTGCCCATGCCATAGTTTGACTCGCCGATCCAGTAGTGGCAGTTATCGGCCAGATCTTCGCGGATGCCATCGCTGAGCAACGACTCGAACTTAATGATTGCTGCAGGAAAATCCCTCTTGCGGTATTCGGCCAGCGCGCTGGAGTAGCGACCGGTCATATCCATGGTCTGAGCCGGTGCCAGTGCTGGCTTCGCAGCTGGAGGAGGGGGCGGTGGAGCCGCTTTGGCTTCGCGAAGTTTTGTCTCAAGGTCTGCTGCACGTGATGCAAGATTCCGGTTTTCGGCGGCCACCGCTTCGAGTTGTTGTCTCAAGCGTCGGCTCTCGTTTGACAAACTATCAACGCGATACTCGAGCCGCCCGGTAACACTCATCGCCTCATCCGATTGCTTGTCTTCCATCTCCTTCGAAGAGCTACAACCGACAACGAGCGCAGCAATCGTCGAGACTGCAAAGATAATTGCAGCCTGGCGGCAATGATGAACAACTCTCTTTGGGCTTGAATTCATGAGCATCCCTCCTGAAGTGGAACCCCCAGCACTCTCTTATTATTTGGTACACTAGGCGCATCAAATGTATCAAACCACGAACGTAATGTCAAGCTTCGCTCGGAGGCCGGCTTACGGGAGTTCCGACCGCAGATGTCGTACCATCCGGCGGCAGATTTCGTTTACCACCAGGTCAGGCACGCCATCTCTGTGTCGTGTCTGAAGACGCATGTCGCAGATATCGTTCACGTAATCTACAACGATGAACCGCGTCTCTGCTGTTGCTGCAATTTCTGTTGAGAAGAAATCAAGTTTACAAACTTCCCAAATCTTCTTTGTAATGGTAATGAGCGGCTTGAGTCCATACAATGTCATGTCATGTTTCGTGACCATCTTATAGAGATGAGTTTCATCGTCCCACCAGCAGGGAAGCACCAATCCGTACGTGTAGAACACACGGAACCAGGCTTTCTGTCCGTCTAGGAATACCGGTTTGATTTTTTCCTGGAGAAGGTACTTGTCGTTTTTGTGGTGTTGTCGCGATTCGATGACGTCTTTCAATGTTTCGGCGCCGGTGATGACTCCAATACCGCCGCCAGTGGTGTTCGCCGGTTTAATAATAAACGGCCGCCCGAGATGTGCAATGTCGCTCAAGCTCAGTTCGACTTCGCGCTTCTTGCTGTAGGGAGAGATGATGATGGTGAAGGGGACTTCGATACCCTTGGCCAGAAATTCCAGATGCATTGTTGCCTTGTCGACGGCGCTGTGAACCGCCTCAGGGGGATTCACGAATAGTGTTGTGGATTTTTGAATCGTTTTGGCGAGCGGCATGAATTTCTCGTCCGTCTCAGATGCGCGGTCCAGGAACGCGCCAAACTGGAGATCGCCTCTGGTCAGTTTCTTGAGGGTTTCCTGTACATTATCATGCGAGATCGAATAACTCAGTAGGCCATGCCCGTGCATTTGCTGTTCCAGGACTTCGACAAATTCCCTGTCGAACTCCCAGTCCCATGCAATGGCAATATGGAAGTAGCTGCTCATGGTGATGACCAATGGCCTTGACGCACGATAGCCAAAAGTGAATTGCTTGTCAAGCATCGTGAGAGCAAGGCCTACTCGGAGAATCAGGCGTGTCGGTCTGCTTGTTATTCAGCATGGGATTGGGTATATTTTTTGTGATTTGAGAGAAATACAACGAGAGATTTGTGAAAACAATTCTAATCTATGCTATCGTTACTGCCGTCTCTCTCGGTGCGGTCGGATGTTCAGCGGGTAAAGAGGTGGGGAAGGAGGCGAAGACATCCCAGCGTTCTCCTTCGGAAGAGCTGGCTCACGACAGGGCTCTCCAGCATTTTGTGGATGGTTCCCTTTTTGAAATGAAAGGTGAGTACGCCCAGGCAGTATTGGAGTATCAGGATGCGTTGCGGGACGAAAAAGATCCCGCGATCTTCTTTGCGCTTGCCAAATGTTATTCCCAGCTCGGTAAACACGTTCCGGCCATAGAGGCGGCGAAAGAAGCCGTTCGTCGTTCACCAGCAAAAAGCGACTACCGGCGTTTGCTGGCCGATGTGTATCTCAGTGCCTTCGAGATAGATTCCGCGGCAGCACAATTTGAAGAGCTTCTCAAGCAGGATTCAAATAGTGTTGAGGTCTGGTACACCCTTGCGAGGCTGTACCAAACCCGCAGGCCGTTGAAAGCGCTTGAAGCGTATGAAAACATAGTTGCACGGTTTGGTCCACAGTGGGAAGTGCTGCTTCAAATGGCGGAAATGTACAACGGCCTCGGGAAATTCGATAAGGCCGCCGAGGCATTGCAGGGTATGGTAAGTATTGACCCGGGCAATGCGGAGTTGAAGCGAAGTCTAGCCCAGGCTTATATGCGCGTTCAGAAATATGACGAAGCGTATGAGATCCTGAAGGAACTGAAGGAACGGAATCCGGACAACCTCGAATATCTGGGGGACATCGCTACGATCCACCTTCTGAAAAAGGAATACGCGAAAGCGGCGGAAGTGCTTGAAGTAATCCTGATGAACGACAGTTTGAATATTGATTCGAAGCTCCGTGTCGGCGAAATGTACTTCGGTCAGCTGGAAAAAGATTCGACGCTCGTACCGGCGGCGCTTTCCGTGTTCGAACGGATCAGAGACAAGCATCCTGAGGATTGGCGGTCGTACTGGTTTCTTGGAGCCATTGGCGCGGTTGCACACATTGATTCAATTGCCCTTCCCAACCTAAAAAAGGTGACGGAATTGGCCAGCTGGAACAGCGACGGCTGGGTCTATCTTACATCGGTGCTGATGGAGAAAAACGCAAACGACGAAGTGGTGACACTGCTTGAATCGGCGCTGAAGGTGTTGCCGGATGACTTCCGTGTGAATTTTTTTCTCGGTGTTGCATACAGTCGACTCGCTCAGAACATGAATGCTGTCCGTGTTCTGGAACATGCGCATGATCTGAATTCAAAAGATATCAATGCAATCAGCCAGCTCGCTCTTGTATATGACAACATGAAAAAACATGATGAGTCGGACAGACTCTATGAAGAGGCCCTGAAAATCGACTCAACAAATCCAACCCTCCTGAACAATTACAGCTACAGTCTTGCCGACCGGGGTCTCCAGCTCCAACGTGCTCTTGAAATGGCTCGGAAGGCCGTGGACGCGCAGCCGGACAACGCTTCGTTCCTTGATACGATTGGATGGGTCTATTATCAACTCGGCAAATACAAAGAGGCGGAAACCTACATTAAGCGGGCAATTGAAAAAGGGGGCGTCAATCCGGTTCTCTATGAACATCTGGGTGATATTTATTTTAAGATGAACGATAAGGATAAAGCAGTGGAGGAATGGAGCCGGGCCTTGAAGCTTGACAAGGACAATTCCACGTTGCGTGATAAGGTGGCCCGCGGAACTCTATGAATAGGGTTGCCCGCCCGTTAGAGGGTGCTCTAGTTCTTCTACTCTTTCTGTCGTCCTGCGCGCCGAAGCGGTTGGAGATTGTACTCGACACGGAACGTGTTTCGGCCTCGACTCTCATCGGCCTTGTTGAAGCGAATGAACGGAAGGTACAATCGATTGTCGGCAGAGGGATCGTCTCATTTGAGAGCCCTCGGCTCGCGGGCTCTGCCTCGTTTGAGTTATCAATGAAGAAACCTGATTCGTTGCTGGCTGTATTTGAAGGTCCGTTCGGTATCGATCTGGGATTGCTCTTCTTGAGCCGTCAGAAGTATGTGATGTATAATAGTATGGAAAACGCCGTAGTCACGGGGATACCCAGTGCGAGGGCGATCCGCTCGGTGATTCCATTCGATCTTGCATATGATCAAATCCTGAGCGTCTTCTCCGGTTCATTTGCTCTCCCCTCTGATCTCCATAACCTTCGCAGGTATGCCGTGGTCGAGGATCAGTTCTTTCTTTCATTCGCCCACGTGGACAGCACGCGCAACTACTGGATCGATCCTGCCTACCTTCGCGTCTCCAGGTATGAAGTGCGCGATAGCCAGCAGCAGCTTCTTCTCGAAGCGCGTTCGTCGGGCTTCATCGAGCAGGATGGGGTGAATATTCCGAAACGCATCAGCATCACCTTTCCGCAGGAGGATCGTAACGTTTCGCTCTATTATTCCAAGGTGCGTCTGAACGACCCGGGCCCATCCTTTGTTTTTTCCGTTCCCCCGAACGCCCACACCGTTGTCCGATAAGATGTCTGCAAGCAGGACTTGCACATATGCAGCGCTGATTCTCCTTCTCTTCATCACCCGGGATTCGGGATTCTCCCTGCAAAATGAGATACGGAAAAAGCAGGCTGAACTTGAGACAATACGCAATCAGGTGCGTGAGTTTGAGGAGAAAATCAAGGTGCACCAACAGAACGAGAGAGCAACCCTTGAATTGCTCGACATGTATGACCGAAAGGCAACGCTCGTCCGCAAGTTGATCAGCAGGTTGCGTGCGGAGGAAAAGCAGCTCCAGACCAAGATTGAGGGAACCCGAACAACGATTTTAGCGCTGGAGGAGCAACTGGCATTTCTGAAAAAACATTACGCCAACTATGTCTCATCCGTCTATAGATCGGGAAAGATCCACGATATCGAGTTGTTGTTATCGTCCAATTCCATCAATCAATTTTATATCCGGACGGAATACCTCAGACGGTTCTCGGACCAGCGGCAAAAAGACGCTGAGAGGATCGACACGAAGAAGCAGGAGATCGAGGAAACACAGGCGCGTTTACAACAGCAGTTGACGGAAGAGCGCCGCCTCATCGCAGAGAAAGGGGCTGAGGAAGACAGGCTGGCGGCCCTTGCTACCGAGCGGAAAGATGTTCTGCTTCAAATCCGGAAGGACAAGAGGTTTGTTCAAAGGGAGATGGATCGGAAGCTTAAGGCTGCGAAGGAATTGGAAGGCATTGTTGCTCGTCTTATTGAGGAAGATCGCATCAGGAAGGAGCGGGAGGCGAGTGAAATCAAAAAGGGAAGACTCCCCCAGCCACCACCGGTCTCCGGCGCCTTTGAATCACGAAAAGGGAAGCTCCGCTGGCCGGTAAGCGAAGGAGGAATCGTTGCGCGGTTTGGCAACCAGACTCATCCGACTCTAAAAACGGTTACGCAAAACACCGGCATCGACATAGCTGTGAGGGCAGGTTCGCCCGTCAGCACTGTGGCCGAAGGACAAGTCTCCAAGATTACCTGGCTCCCCTCATACGGGAATCTTATCATCGTTGATCACTATGGGGGTTACTATACAGTATACACGCATCTTTCCGAGATACGAGTGACGGAGGAACAGAAGGTGAAGGAAGGGGATATCATCGGGATGAGCGGAGAGGCACTTGAGGGTCCACGGTTGCATTTTGAAATTTACAAAGGGAGAGAAAAACAAAATCCCGAGCATTGGCTTATCAGACAATGACCCCACGTCGTTTCTTCCCGCCTCTTGCCATTGCGGTCTCCACACTTATACTGGTGGCCCTGCTGCAACGTCCTCTCTCCTCCATTGAGGATCAATTTACTTCTCTTAAGTACCAATTCCGCGGGGAGCAACGTGCCGATACGAATATCGTGCTCGTCTACATTGATAATGAGGCAATAAAATCATTTGGCTGGCCTCCACGGCGCAGCTTTCATGCCCTTATGGTGAAAGCCCTGACAGATCTCCATGTGAAGGCAATCGGCATCGAGGTTCAATTTGAGAATCAAAACAACGAGTATCCGGAGTATGATGAGCTCCTTGCGAATATGGTCTCTTCTGCGCGGAACGTCGTGCTCACATCGTATTTTCGGGAGGTCATTCCCGCAGAAGAAAGAAATGTCATCTCCGGCAAGTTGTCCGGGTCGGCGGGTGTTAGTGATGTGGTCCTCTGGGGCTCGGAGCTGCACCTCCCATTCTCAAAGGTCCGCAAAGCTGCCTCCGGGATCGGCCATGTCAATCTTTCTGGTGAGGCGGACGTTCCGCTATTCATCGACTCAGACAGTGGAGCTGTTCCCGCGTTTGGGCTCGAACTGCTGAGAGTATTCAAAGGCGCGGCGCGCGATCAACTCTTGTTCAGCAAGAATGTCATTACCATTCCGTCTGAAACCGGAAAGATGGAATTGTGTGGTCCGGCGAGCGGCGTCGTCCGGCTGTACTTTCCCGGAAAGCCCAGGCTCTTCACGTCTTATCCGTTCCTGGAGGTTCTGAAGTCGTACGATGCAAGTAGGGAAGGCAAACAGCCCGTCATACCAGTTACCCGATTGCAGGGCAAGGTGGTTCTTGTCGGCGCCATCGCCGAAGGAATAAGTGATTTCCGGAAAACGCCGATTGATCCCCGCTTTCCATCGCTTGCGCTTCATGCGGTCTTCCTCGACAACGCACTGAGGGGAGGGTTCCTGAGGTCTTCAAGTGATTGGTTGGTCTATCTTCTCTGTGCGGCGATGGGATTCGGTTGTTCCATTGCGATTCTCTTCCTTCCTTCATCAATAAATAGGATTGTTCCGTTCGGTGCGATCGTTCTCATTACGTTCGTATCATTTCTCCTTTTCGCGAACGCGCGGTACGAATTGCCCGTAGCTCCATTTCTTATGGTGGGGGCAGTTGCGACTATTTCGTCCCTCTTTTATCAACACCGGTTTGTGCGAAAGCAGGTTGACAGCCTGCAGGCTGAAAAGGAATCCATCATGTCCAGGCTGCGCGACAGAGAGGCAAAACTCGCCGTACTTGAGCGTGAGTTGCTTGATTTTGAAACGGCGAAATCTGCAGACCGGACTAACGAGTTGCTTGAAGAAATCCGCAAGTATAAGATGGAGATTCGAACACTGAGCGCGCGTGCAGATGATATGGAGGAATACCGTGTTGGCCCCGATGAGGTGAAGGAAGGAACCGGGGAGTTCGAGGGGATTATATTTGCCGAAGCGGGGAAGATGAAACCAGTCATCGATTTCGTTGCCAAAATTGCTGGCAGCGATGCCCCGGTATTGATCCTTGGCGAGAGTGGAACTGGCAAGGAACTTATTGCACGTGCGCTTCACAAGCGAAGCAACCGCGCTGACCAGCCCTTTGTGGCTGTAAACTGCGGAGCGCTTTCGGAGAGTCTTCTTGAAAGCGAGTTATTCGGCCATGAAAGGGGTGCGTTCACCGGCGCGGTGAAGGACAAACTCGGTCGCTTCGAAGTGGCGGATAGAGGGACGATCTTCCTTGATGAGATTGGGGAAGTGAGCGAAGGCTTTCAACTGCGGTTGCTGCGTGTGCTGCAAGAGGGAGAATTCGAACGCGTCGGAGGAACGAAGACAGTTAAGGTTAACGTCCGTGTCGTTGCGGCAACGAACAAGGATTTAAAGGAAGCCGTCCGGCTGGGCGAGTTCAGAGAAGATCTGTATTATCGCCTTAACGTGTTAATAGTCGAGATTCCTCCGTTGCGCGAACGACAGGAGGACATCCCATTGCTTGTGAACCATTTTCTGAAACGAGAAGGTGGAGCAAAATTGTCCAAGAATGTAATGGAAGCATTGCGTAACTATCAGTTCCCGGGAAATGTGCGCGAGATGGAGAGTGCCGTGAAGCGCGGGGCTCTTCTTGCCAGGGCAGAGAAGCGAACGATGATCACCGTGCAGGATCTCACAGAAGAAATATCTGCTGCCCTACAGGGAGCCGTCGCGGTCGAGCAGCAGATTCTTGACGCGATGCGTGAGAAGGGATTTTCGCGCAGCTCGATTTCAGAAACCGCCTCCGAGCTCGGAGGCTTGAACCGGGGAACCGTTGCAGAGTATCTGCGCGGGGAATGTCTGAGGGCGTTTGTGGAAACCGGATTCGATCTTGAAGTTACCGTCAGGCATATCTCCTTAACGCCGGACAGCAATGTGAATGATCGGGTGCGGAAGAAGTTGAATGAATATCTGGCCAATATTGCAGAAGCAGTTGATACCTCTCAGCCGTGGGAGGTGGCAAGTGCTTCGATCAAACCCAAATCAAAGAACCTCCCGCAACGGTATCACGGATACCTTTGGAAAGTCGCTGAGGCATACTTCAGAGGTCTCTGGAAAGCAAGCGGCCCCAACTCTTCCGCCTGAGTTCTGCCGTTCCGGCATTTCCTGCGCGAATTCCCGCAGTCACCCTGATTCCAGAGTGATCCAAGCTTCTCAGGCCACGCCGATAACCGAGTGTAATTCAACGTACTAGGAAAGCTTGAAAATGTTCTTGGCAGTTCCGACAGGCCTGGCACGACGATTGGAGCGTCTAAGGAAGACAAAATGGAAAACATCACCACATAATTCACTAATCACACAAATCCCAAGGAGGAGAACATCATGAAGAAAAACCTGGCATTGCCGTGGCTACTGGCTGGCCTTGTTGGCTTGTTTGCTGCCGCCGGTTGCGAAAGAGACAACGGAGCGAATCCACCGTCGGGCGTAGGCTCAACTGAGCAAACCGCCATGAAGTACTATGCCGAGAATGATGATTTCGTCAAGAATGATGAGACGACGATCTCGGACAGGGAAATCGAGCCGGCAGACTACGGTTCGTTCGGAAAGGTTGACGCGAGCATCACGCCAATACGTTTCGGTCGGTTCATCAGCAATGTCTCCAAAACCATCACTGTTGAAATTCAGCCGGGAGATACTCTTGCGATTGCCCACGTTGCGAAAGTGATTACCGGAGTTTTCAAGATCAAAGCAGTCACCGCTGCTGCCGAAACCGTCCGCATTGAAAAACCGTTTGTGGACAATGCAAACCGCAACATGATTTTCAAGCGGGTAAATCGGAACGTGGACAGATTCTGGGAGAACTGGGTTCCAGTGGCTACATCTCTCGTTGCAGGATCAACTGCGCAGGCGTCAACTCCAATCTCCATTACAAAACTCGAGTTGTTCCTCGCAAACGGAGATACAATTACCGTGACCGACCCAACCGGCTATTACCTCCGCTATCCATGGCGAAGAATCTTTGGTGGAGGGAGACATGATGTTCCAGAGATGCTTGGAGGCCAGCGTCTCATCTTGCGAGCCACGGTTGTCAGTGCCTCCCCCGATACGGATTTCGTCGCACTACGCTTCGGTGCCGGCGAGATCCAGAGAAAGCGTCAGCGCATGGTCCTGATCTCTGAAGAGAACAACAATGGAACATATACTCGTGTGTTCCAGGCTGCCTTCTTCATGCACATCCACCCGGGTTTCTTCCATGCTGGAGTCGATGCGATGACACGGGGAACGGTGTATGACGATACAGCGCCGTACTCAGTGAGCTGGTGGGGAATACCGTATAGGGTATTCTAGGGGGGATGAGACTCCGTCCTGCCCGCATTATTATGGGCGGGACGGAGATTCTCAGAAGGTTGAATTTCACTTGCTATTTCAACTAATTATTGAACAGACGCGATGACAGTTGGTATTATGAAACGATTGCTGATCATACTGATCCTCCTCCTTCCGGCTGCCGGTTGTCAGCAGCCAGCAGAGGTGGAATTGAGCGCTGATCCTGATGACGATCTTGAAATCACGCCGCTTGCTGCGACGGATTCGACGTTCGACCGACCATCGATTGATTCGAGCGCTGTTTTGCCGCGCGAGCATGACATGTTCGGGGGGATGTTGGTGCTCAACAGGGTCAAGTATGATGCGGGAGCGAGAGTTGATTCCGGTGCGTTCTCAAGAGTGTACTTTGCCAACAGAAGTTTGCCGGTGATGTTTATGGGGAGAATTGTTGGCTTCCACGGAATCGACTTGGGGTTGCCTCCGACATTGAACGGAGCGCCGATGTTGAGAGTTCCTCATCAGATTCCCGTACGCCGCATTTTCGGCGACAGCATTGTACTTGCAGGATTTGAGTACTTCAGCGATTTGAGAACAACGTTTCAGGCCAACACAGAGTACAGATGGACAGCAGTGCCGGGGGTTCTTGGAGGTTTTGATATCTCGATCCGCTCCCCCGACGATCTCTCAGTTCAGTCCCCCAGGGGAGGCAGCGTGATATCGAGGAATCAAGACCTTGCGCTTCGATGGCGAGGTCAGGGTGATTCGCTCTCGATCATCATCAGCAGGGTCGATCCGTTCACTCATCGAGTCAGGCCACTTCTCCGTCTCAGGCCAAGGGTCAACCGGGGCCATGCGATCATTCCTGCGAAGATCTTGCGTGCTCTTCCCAGGGAGAGATTCTACGTCCTGACATTCATGCTGGCGAACCGCTCGCGCTCGGAGGTTATCGCCGGGTATGGGGAAAGAGTACTCGTCCAGGCCGCGTCTGTGTACAATAGTTACGTCGAAATACGTTAGGTGCATCGACCTTTCCGGAGTTTATGACGAAGCGATTCTCACTCTTGCTATGGGTGCACATTTCCATGCTCGGATCGACGACATATGCACAGACACTTTTCAGCGCGCGCACGATGGGGCTCGGGGCGTATAGTGCAGTGGTTAGTGATACGCGCGGGTTCGATATCAATCCTGCAGGTATCGCATGGATTCGAGATTGGGATTTTGGCACTGCGACATATACTTCGACCTCAGGTGAAAATGGGGGGTTTGTTTTTCAAGGTTTGAGTTTCGGCAAACGGTTTTTGGAAAACAACGCGGTTGCCGCCCAATACACGCCCGGCTCGTCTTTGGAATTTCTTCTTCCCACAAATCTCACACAGGTAATGAACACCCCGGTATCGTTTGACAAAAGAGTAAAGTACGAAGAACCGTTCGCGCTCGCGTATGCACGAAAGTTCTCCGATGAGGTGGCAGCAGGAGTTGATGTGCGACGATTGGAAGAAAAGGTGACCGATACCCAGTACCAGTTGGATCCGGGCGATACCACGTTCGCTATTTCTTTCAATGAACATACCGCCCGGTCATGGCGCGTTGATTTGGGTGTAATCTGGAAACCGGGAAACAGTCTCTCTCTTTCTGCTGTTGGGCGGTCTATTGTCACTGTGAAGGAAACAACTCTGCCGTCCGATTTTAGTGCGTTCCAGCTTTCGGATGCCAGTGCTCTTGAACTTGGGGCCGCCTACGCGATTACACCGACGTTTCGCGTCGCCCTGGACCTAGGCACGGACAAAACCGGCGCAGTCGGTTCTGAATGGACTCCTGTCGATAGAGCGGTGTTTCGCGCAGGATTGTATTGCAGCACAACAGAATCACCATTCGTCTACGGGGTTGCCGTCGGTCTCGGTTGGTCGTACGATTTTCTTGTCGTTGATGGTGGCTATCTTCATTTCCTTAATCAGGGAAAGAGAGGCGGATTGGGTACAGTGGTGGAGTTTAACGCAAGTACGATCACCCGTGTTGATTTGAATCCATACACGCATGACCGTCTCTCACTCTCTGTGAGGGCAATGTTCGGGAACATCCGCGAGAGTCTTGCACGAATTGAATCGGTGGAAATGTTCGGCGGGGTGTATCCATCCTCCTACGAAGCGTTGGCGTATCGGCCGATCGGCAAAGTGCGCGTGCGAAATATTTCGGAAAAACCCATCCAGGCAAGGGCACGATTTTACGTCGACAAATTGATGGATGCGC
>CAYPVN010000031.1:5685-15131 GCA_964414155.1 uncultured Chitinophagales bacterium | reverse complement strand
GTGCAGCTTCGAGCGGGCTTACGAAGAGGGAAAGACCGATTGGCGAAAACCCATCTCATGCCATCTCTTCCCTATCCGCGTCAGGCAGTTCGGAAGGGATTTCATCCGGTATGAACAGATCGACGAGTGTAGTGGGGGGAGGGAATTCGGCGTCATGCACGACGTGAAATTGCATGACTTCTTAAAGGAGCCTCTCATTCGCAAGTATGGAGAGTCGTGGTACAACACGTTCCTCGAACGATGCCGATCGAAGAAGCAGGCGTAATGTACTTCGTCGTCCGGTCGTGAAGGTCCAATGCTAAATCTCTCGCTTCAACATAAGATGATGATGAAGCTGTCGCCTCAACAGGTACAGTACCTGAAGATGCTGCAGCTTCCGACGCTTGCCCTCGAACAAAAAATCAAAGCCGAGCTGGAGATGAACCCGCTGCTCGAAGAGGGGTTCGACGAAGAGCTTTCTGCAGAGCAAGAAGAGCCGGAAAAGGATGAAGCTCTTACCGAAGAGGCCGCGCCCGAGCAAGTGACAGAAACAAAGGAAGTGGATGAAGACAAGTATACCATTGAAGACTTTTTTAGCGATGAGATTTCGGGATACAAAGCGCGTGAGTCGTTCGATAGTGAGGAAAAAGATGAGCTGCCTCAGCCAGACTCAGTTCCACTCTATCATAGATTGCTTGAGCAGTTCAGCCTGCTCGACCTGGACGATGAAGAGCTGATGGTCGGTCAGGAGATCATCGGCAATGTTGATGAGGACGGATATCTCCGCCGGGACCTCGCGGTCATTGTTCAGGATCTGAACCTTACCCATGGCCTGAACATTACTCCCGAAAAAGCGGAGATCGTTCTTAAGAGAATCCATTTGCTCGATCCGGTCGGCGTTGCTTCGAGGACACTCCAGGAGTGCCTTATCACGCAGCTCGAAGTCACCCAGTGCGATCCTTCCATCAAAGAGGCCGGGCTTCGAGTTCTCAGAGAGTATTTTTCTGACTTCACCCTGCGGCACTTCGAGGAGCTGGCGAGGAAACTAAACGTAACGCTCGAAGAATTGAAGAAAGTTGTCGAGATTATCCAGCATCTCAATCCAAAACCGGGTGAGGGTGAGTTCACTCCACATGAGAACTACATCGTACCGGACTTCATCGTCACTCAGTCGGATGATGACTTCATTATCACATTGAACGATAGGAATATTCCGCCGCTGAGAATCAACAAGCATTACAAGGAATTGATGTCCAAGCGGAAGAAGAACGGCGTGCCCACGGAAGCCAAGGATTTCATCCGGCAGCGGTTCGAGGCCGCGAAGTGGTTCATCAGCTCCATCCATCAGCGGCGTGAAACCATGCTCAAGGTCATGCGGACAATCATCGACAAGCAACGTGAGTTTTTCGAGACCGGCGAAAGTCTTAAGCCGATGATCTACAAGGACATCGCCGAAGTAATCAGCATGGATATTTCAACGATCAGCCGTGTCGTGAACAGCAAGTACGTGCAGACGGATTACGGGGTTTTCTCACTGCGGCACTTTTTCAGTGACTCCATCAGTACTACTGACGGTGAGGAGGTATCAAATAAGGAAGTCAAGAAGAAACTGAAGACTTTGATCGACGCAGAGGATCCTCTCAAACCCCTTAGCGATCAGCTGCTTGCAGAGCTCCTGAATGCAGCTGGCCTCAACATCGCACGCCGAACGGTTGCCAAGTATCGCGAGGCGATGCTGATTCCTGTAGCCCGCCTGCGTCGACGACTCACATAACATCAGGACACACATGCCAGAAATTATTCGCTCAACAACCGTTGTCGGCCTTACCTACAAAGGCAAATCGGTTCTTGGCTCTGATGGACAGGTAACCGTAGGCCAGACCGTCATGAAACAGAAGGCAAGGAAGGTCCGCAAACTCTACAATAATAGTGTGCTTGCTGGTTTTGCAGGAGCAGCGGCGGATGCCTTCACTCTGTTCGCGAGATTCGAGGATAACCTGGAGAAGTACAAGGGCAACCTCGAGCGCGCAGCGGTGGAACTCGCAAAGGAGTGGCGGACGGACAAGTACCTCCGCCAACTGGAAGCACTCCTTGCTGTGCTGGACGGAAAGACTTCCCTCATCATTTCCGGTACGGGAGAGATCATCGAACCGGACGACGGCATACTTGCAATCGGTTCAGGGGGCAGTTACGCTCTTGCCGCTGCTCGCATGCTTGTAAAACACTCATCGCTTACGACGAGAGAAATCGTGGAGGAGTCCCTCCGATCGGCAGCGGAGATCTGCGTGTACACAAATCACTACTTTACCATCGAAGAGCTCTAGTCCTCTTCTATCAGGCTGAATGACAACCTGATAGCAACAGCATTCGGACTTGAGAGACACATCAAACTATCTTTTTTGCGATGACGAAAAAATTGAGTTCCACCAATCACCAAAAAGAACTGACTCCACGAGAGATTGTTCGAGAGCTGGACCAATATATCATTGGCCAGAAGGCGGCCAAAAAATCCGTGGCGATTGCATTGCGAAATAGATGGCGACGACTTCAGGTCGAACCGGGCTTGCGGGAAGAGATTATGCCGAATAACATCATTATGATCGGTCCGACCGGTGTGGGCAAGACAGAGATCGCACGTCGGCTCGCGAAGCTCTCGAACGCTCCCTTCATCAAGGTGGAGGCTTCGAAGTTTACTGAAGTAGGATATGTCGGCCGCGACGTTGAATCCATTGTTCGGGATTTGGCTGATTATGCTGTTAACATGATTAAGGCGGAGCGAAGAGCCGAGGTAAATGAAAAGGCGAAGGAACTGAGTGAGGAGCGACTGCTGGAGATCCTGTTGCCACCAGTTCGCAGGCGGCAGACCGCTGGGAGCGACCCTTCTGAACCAGGCGTATCTGAAGAAGATGAAAACCAGAGGACCCGCGAGAAATTCCGACAGAAACTTCGTGACGGGCAGTTGGAAGACAGGGTCCTCGAGCTTGAATTACCGGCAAGCAACGCCCCGCTCATGCAGGTCATCGGTCCAATGAATCTTGAAGAAATGGGCGTGAACATTCAAGATATGTTCGGCAACCTTCTCCCCAAGAAAATGAGGAAGCGTAAGCTGACAGTTGGCGAGGCGAGAGTCATCCTCACCAATGAAGAGGCGCAAAAGCTGATCGACCAGGACGCGGCGATCCAGGAAGCCGTGCAGCGCGTCGAGAATTCCGGCATCGTGTTTCTCGATGAGATTGACAAGATAGCCGGAAGCAGAGGTGAGCGCGGCGGCCCCGATGTTTCACGAGAAGGTGTTCAGCGGGACCTTCTTCCCATCGTTGAGGGATCGAGCGTGATGACAAAGTATGGGATGATAAAAACTGACCACATCCTCTTTATCGCATCAGGAGCCTTCCACGGATCCAAGCCTTCGGATCTCATCCCGGAACTGCAGGGCAGGTTCCCCATTCGGGTTGAGCTCAGCAGTTTGACGGAAGAGGACTTCGTAAAAATTCTGACGATCCCGCAGAACGCGCTCATCAAACAATATGGTGCGCTCTTGAAAACTGAGGGAGTTACGACAGAATTCACCGAGGATGGGATACGAGAGATAGCGAGAATTGCAAACGAAGTCAACGATCAAGTAGAGAACATCGGCGCCAGACGACTCCACACAATAATGACGACTCTGTTAGAGGACATCCTCTTTGATGCCCCGGATGAGTTGCCAACGCAGACTATTGTTGTCGATCAGAAACGCGTCCACGATAGACTCTCCGCAATCGTCAAAAACCGCGATCTCAGCAGGTATATTCTGTAGTCTAGGTCCAGAGTCCGCAACTTAGATTCGGAAACGCATTCCGATAGCTGCCGATCCGTACGAGAACTTCTTCGGTGCAAACAGCCAGGTCACGTTCTCTGACGCGAGATCAAGATCAAACAACCCAAGATGAACGCCTACTCCGAACGCAACATTGAAGTGATCCGTTCCGCCGAACGAAACGCCTGAGCGCAAAGGAAGCCACCTGATTGGCAGGTATTCGACCCCAAAAGATACTCGCAGCCTTTTCGTTGAACCCGGCGTCTCGTACAGCCCTTTATTCACATCCAAGCCGATGAGCAGGCCGTTCAATTTTTCGAAGCTCGGGAGCTTATGAACCGCAAGCGCTACGCCGACTCGAATTGTTGTTGGCAATTCAGACTTGAACGATCCGATTTCTCTCTTTCTTCCCTTCAAAGCCTGTTTTACCGCATCTCCTTCTTCGACAGCGAAAGGATCATCAATGTCAATTGTCGTGTCAGCAATTGTTTCTCTCGCATTCGAATGCCATCGAATTGAACCGACATCTGTCAGCGCGACGCCGAACGAGAGAGCATTGTTGACCGCTCCGGCCACTCCAAAATCAAAGGCGTAACCGCGGCCAGCTGGTTTGGAGAAGAGCTTCAGGCTTTCGAAACCCCCGTTTTCATATGGATCGATGCCCGCCGACCGGGCGAGAAAATCCACACGCCCGTGAAGCGTTCCATTGTCCGCAGTGTTTAAGCTGACGTTAAATCGTTCGGTCGAATAGAACCCGTACCCATGCACCAACTTTGCGGCGGCACCAAACGAAAGTGATTCAAGAAAACGGATCGCTGGAAGTGTGAACCCCAATGAGAGCGCATACTCGCGCATCCACGAGGCTCTGATTTCCGTCTCATGAAAATTCTGAATGGAACCTGGTGGATTGCCGTACAATAGAAACTGGGCGTAGTCTCTTGGAATGGCCGCATAACCATTCTGTCGTTCATTAACGGTGAACGCGATCCCGCCGATGTTTTTCAGGTGAAACGAGACTCCGAACAAGCCGGCTTCCGCGTCAGCCGTTGTACGGGCAACGTCACGACCGATTCCGTTTAGAATGCGTTGCTTGTCACTTTCGGTCAGATAACGCGACACACGTCCACTATCAGTCTGCTCACCAGTAAAATAGGAAGTGTAGATTTCGTAATCGAGGAAATCGCTTCCCACGTGAAGACCAATGGGAAGAAAGCTCAGCGTTACAGTGCCGTCTTCATTCGCAGCGAGGCCGGCAGGATTGATACCTACAGCATCGAGCCCTTTCGAGGATGCAACAGACGTTCGTGCCATGCCGAGGCCCCGAGTATTCGTTCGCTCATTACTCTGAGCGTAGTGATGCGGCAGCGCCAAAGCAACAAGGGAGAACCAGGAAATGAATCTCAGTGGGATCATTTGTTGACCCGATACGACATTCTGGACCAGACGCGAATCTTGACGTAGTCTGTTGTTTTGAATCGAACTGCCGGACTTCCCGGAGTTGTATGCAAACCCATTGCATACGAAAGAAACTCAGCGGGATCGAATTGCCGGATATCTTGTTCGCTAAGCTCGAGCACTGACGTGCTACGTGCAGGAGCGATTACATCGCCCTGTCCGTTAACTGAGGCCGGTGTAATAGTAACAGGCACGCCGGATTGCGGCAGTCTCAGCAGACCCTCCTTGGTTCCTCTCAATAACCGCATTGCCAGTCCCAATTGAATCGGCATCCCGTTTTCAATTTCGATGTACAACTTCCCGGAATTGACGTCCCTGAGACGATCCTTGTTAATCTGGTAGTCTCTGCGTCCATCACCGGTTGTATCGCCCACTGCGAGTGTGTCGTTATACATTCCATCCACAATGCCGAGCATCAGGGGAACATCGAGATGCACACGCCCACCGAACGAACTGTGCCCTCCAACTCTCCCAAACACGTTTGGATTGTACGCATCGGGAGGATTGATGAGAATTCTACCGGAAATCCTGAACGAATCCGGAAAACTTCCAGAGAACTGGCTGAGAAATTGCCCAACCTCACTCGCATTAAACGCGATCGAATCAGCACCCGGCTGCAAGCGTCGAGATGAGACGGGCAGGCGGAGATATGCCGAGTCGCCCGCGGCGTTCGTAACCGCAGCGACCTTCACATACAGATCCAACGGGAAATCAAACCGGGAGAGGCTCCCAAATCCAAATGCCGCCGAGGGAATGTTAAGCTGTCCGCCAAACCTTGTTGGGAATTCACCAAAGTTTACTCTGATCGACTTGTTCACATCAACCCAAGTCGGTTTCAACACTCCAAACACACTATCTGCAATGATCGATGCGGTACTCGTCATGGAGATAAACACTTTGTCTGTGTCATTTACAGTCACCGGGGAGACAGACCCCGTAGGAAGGATGACACTGCTAATCACCATCATTGAACGGAGGGGGTTTGCCGTACGAGAGACAATTCTATGGCTCGTAAGATCCACCACTTTTTGGCCGGACCCTTGCGCCGGCAGATACACACTATCCTCGTACGGAACATAGTTTCCAGCCACGGATCGCTCTAATTCTGTGAACCGGTATTTGAAAAGGAGGTCAAGACTGATTTGGTTCTGGAACGATAGCGTGAAGGCCCCACTCTGTATTCGCACTTCCTTGACAAGAGTCGAATCGTCCAGCGGTACTTCTGCCGAATCGTTATCTATCAGACGCTGTGAAGGAATATTCGCCAGAATCGCCTGGCGAGCTCTCAGATTATTGGTGGAAAGTGTTAACACAAATTGGCTGCCGATCGGTAACGGCACTGGCACAGCACTACCAGGCGTGTGAAATGTTATGCCTGTCAGCTGGACAACATTATCAAGGGTTTTGTTCGAGAGATCATCGCTTGCTGTCCGTGAACTGTTGGGAGCGATCATTGGCGGGTTAAAATTGAACGTGGCGACCGCTTCATTCTGCTCGTTGACAAGGGTAATCGGTGTAACAGCTTCAATCGGGACGGGAAGATTGTTTCTAACGGTAAGGTTGATCGTTCCACGTTCAAATGTGACTCTCTCGAACGAGGGGATTGTATCACGCAAATCTCCAATGTAGATCGTTGTATCAGGGACTGGAACAGTCGCACCTTGTGGCAACCATGGAATCACCACCGGGACAACCAGGTCCGGCGATGTCACGCTGAACGCGCCGAACTTCACGCTCTGAGATGTGTCCCGCAGCGAAAGCGAAATAAGATCGCCAACAGTTGTGGGGGGAAGAGGCTCGGAAAGCGAGTACGTAATCTCAGCACCGACTCCCACGCGCAGGATGCTCGAATCCTTTCGAACGATCTCGGAGAGTGAGTAGGAACGATTGACAAGAGGAAGCGTGAGATCCACTTCCCAACTTGGGAGAACCGGATCTAGCGAATCGTTGAAGCAGTTAAGAGAAACAAGGGAAGAAACGATAATCGAAGCGCAAACGAGAGGCCGTGAAATAGGCTGCTTTGAATGGAATGAACTCTTCATCGACTCCGCCTGCACATTTCCGACCTTGTCTTACAAATAGTCCCCAAACAAGGTAGGATTCTGGTTATTCTTACCGGTCAAGGGGTATTTATTGCCAGTTACACTTCGACAACGTCCCCTTATTAAGCGAGCGCAGAAGACCGGGACAATTACCTATATAATGTGCAAGGGCCGTACCACGTCGGCCTTAAGTCGATACCTCCAGATGTGGGATTTGATCCCCCCTCTTAGTGAACTTTTTGGTCTTTTATATTGGGTTGAAAGCCGAAGCTCCCGCCAGAAACGTCACCCTGAACCTTTATCTCTCCGTATTTCAGCTCAAACTTGTTGATGTTATCTTCGAGTGCACGATACAACAACTTTGCGTGTTGCGCTGTCATGATAAGGCGTGCATGTACTCTCGCTTTGGGGACGCCGGGGAGAACACGCGTAAAATCGATCACGAACTCCGCTGGCGAGTGCGTAATGATTGCAAGGTTGGAATATATCCCCTCCGCCTCCTTCTCTCCCAATTCAATATTGATTTGTTGTCCGGGCTGCTGTTGATCGGTCATATTTTTTCTCCTCAAAAATAAAGCGTCCCGTTCCGTTGTTTTGTCGGACCGGGACGCAAGATGTGAATTCCAGTTAGTTACCCTTCGTCAAACTGTCAACC
Organism: uncultured Chitinophagales bacterium; assembly: GCA_964414155.1. Classification (GTDB taxonomy): domain Bacteria; phylum Bacteroidota; class Ignavibacteria; order UBA10030; family UBA6906; genus CAYPVN01. Next base: position 7,201 of record CAYPVN010000031.1, on the reverse strand, counting down.
ATGGCGAACGCCTTCTTCATTTTGTCCATCATGTTCAGATTGCCGTACATTCTCCCCAACTGCTGCCACAAATTTACATCATCACTTCTCTTCTCAACAGATCTTTCCAGATATGGTAATGCGTCCTTGAACTTCTCCTTGTAGGTCAGATCCTCCTTTGCCTCCTTTCCTCCCTTTTTGGCCTTTGATGCCTCTTCAGCCTTCTTCTCCGCCTCTGCTTTGATAGCAACCCCCCAATTTAAAAAGGCCACACCGAGGTTGTAGGTCGCGTCTTCAGTGAGTTCATCAGCACCCCCCGAATCTCCATCGAGAACTTTTGTGAGTTCTGCAATGCTCTCATCAAACTTCTCCTGTTTGAGAAGGTACACCCCGTAGGCGTAACGGAGAGTTCGATTGCCTGGATCGGTAACCAGTGCATCACGAGTCAAGGCAAGAGCTTTATCAGCCTCTCCCAGCAATTCATAGATGGCCATCAGGTTTTTTATGTTCTCAACGTTCGAACGATCCAACTGATAAATTTTTTCAAACGCCGTCTGGGCGGTCCTGTATTCTTGATTCGACCCGACCTCATCTTTTGCCTCTGCCTTCTCCTGAGCAAACCGTAAATGCACCTTGCCGAGGAGATTCAATTCTTCGACTTGATTGGAATTCTTTTTGAGACTTGTCTCGAGAACCTTTCTTGCCTCATCAAACTGATTGTTGGCGCAGTACGCCAGTGCACACACGTAATACGTTTGAAGACTATCCGGCATTGAAACAATTGCATTCTGGAATGCCTCTATCGCCGACTGAAAGAACAACGAGGAGTCCCTTCCACGATTGTACAACCCTACACCCTTGTTATACAAATCTGCCCACACTTTCATCCGGTAATTGTGGATTTCCGATTTGTGTTCTTCTGGATCTATTGCGGCCGCCTTGTCAAACGCTTCAACCATCTGGGGATATTTTTGCAGCATGTAGCGGGCCTGGCCAAGCACGAACCATGCTTCCTCTTCATCCGGATCTTTTCCTACCGCCTTTATCGCACTGGCTTCTGCCTCTTGGAATTGATTAAGTTTCAGATAGAGTTTGGCCGAGGTTAAATGCTGAGCAATTGTATGCGAACCGGTTATGAGCATCAAGAATGTAACGATGAGAAAGCAATATCGCTTCATGATATCTCCTGAGACAAATCTTTGGGTTGGAGAATAGCGTGAAAAATATAGGCACTCTGCCTTTGAAATGCAAGGACAACTGAGCCGCCGATTTCGTACCCTGTGCGATTCTAATTTTCCAAATTGACATTGCCAACCCTTTTGATTAGTTTTGGATGGAAACTAAAGCCTGAGGTGAGACAATAAATCGAGCAGCAACGCTTCTCGTCCACTTCATTTCCCACCTACGTTCAATCAAACACTCTGCCGGGGTTCCTGAGTCCTGTGAATTGTATCTTTTGTGAGATTGCTCAGCGCAAGCGGCCCGCTGAAATTCTCTACGAGAATGATAGGGTAATCTCTATTCTCGACATCAACCC
>CAYPVN010000031.1:0-5585 GCA_964414155.1 uncultured Chitinophagales bacterium | reverse complement strand
TTTATAAGAAGAGAGACATGCCGACCTACAAGAAACTGGCGCCGCCTCATTCAGGAGAAAAAATATCAACAGAGAATGGGAAACTCCACGTTCCTGAAAACCCGATCATCCCTTTCATTGAAGGTGACGGGACTGGACCGGATATCTGGCGCGCTTCGCAGCGGGTCTTCGACGCTGCGGTGGCAAAAGCATATGGAGGGAAGAAAAAGATTGAGTGGTTTGAGGTTTATGCCGGAGAAAAATCAAACACCGTCTACGGCGAAGGGACATGGCTTCCCGACGACACCCTTGAAGCAATTAAAGAATATGTCGTGGCAATCAAGGGCCCGCTGACAACACCTGTCGGCGGTGGAATTCGGTCGATTAATGTTGCCCTTCGACAGATGCTCGACCTGTACGTTTGTCTCAGACCGGTCCAGTACCTTGATGGAGTGCCTTCACCCGTGAAGCGTCCTGAGGCAATCAACATGGTGATCTTCCGTGAAAACACAGAGGATATTTACGCAGGAATCGAATGGAAAGCAGGAACACCAGAAGCCCGGAAGGTGGTGCAGTGGCTGCAACAGGAAATGGGTGTGAAGAAGATTCGCTTCCCTGATACTTCCAGCATTGGCGTGAAGCCGGTTTCTCAAGAAGGAACCGAGCGACTTGTCCGCGCGGCCATTGAATACGCCATCGCCAACATGAGAAAGTCGGTGACGCTGGTTCACAAAGGTAACATCATGAAGTTTACAGAGGGAGGATTCCGCGATTGGGGATATGAACTGGCGAAGCGTGAATTCAAAGACCAGGTGGTTTCCTGGGATGATTGTGGCGGCAACCCACCTGATGGGAAGATTCTCATCAAGGATGTCATTGCCGATGCGTTCCTCCAGCAGATACTGACCCGTCCCGCCGAATATGATGTGATTGCCACATTGAATCTCAACGGCGACTATATTTCCGATGCACTCGCTGCACAGGTTGGCGGCATCGGTATCGCGCCGGGAGGGAATATCAATTTCCAAACTGGATATGCAGTGTTCGAAGCAACACATGGAACAGCGCCCAAGTACGCGGGACAAGATAAGGTCAATCCCGGATCATTGATACTCAGCGGCGAGATGATGTTCAGATATCTTGGTTGGAAAGAGCCTGCCAATTTGATCCTCAACGCGCTCGGCAAGACGATTCGCTCGAAAGTCGTTACCTACGACTTCGCACGACTGATGGAAGGGGCTAAGGAAGTGAAGTGCTCGGAGTTCGGAGAGGCGATTGTGAAAAATATGTAGCCTGAAACTGACAATCAGAAAAACAAAAAGGCGTCTCACCGACGCCTTTTCTGTTACAATCATCCTGCGTTGCTTACTTCGAAGTCTCTGCTTCGACCGTTGGTCCGCAGAACTGCTTGAATACCTCCTGTAGGTGCTGCGAGATCTGGAACGCATCCCTGTTCTCAATTTGATACCGGGGAATGAAGTGTACCAGTTTGCCGTCCTTGTACATCGCCATGGATGGTGAGGAGGGTGGAATATTTCCGAGATACTCACGCACCCGGGCAGTCGCTTCTACGTCCCCTCCTGCGAAAACTGTCGTTAGCTGGTCCGGTCGGACTGTTGACTGTTTCAGCGCCATACCGATACCGGGCCTTGCTTTCCCTGCCGCGCAGCCGCACACCGAATTAATGACCAGAAGGTTCGTTCCTTTCTGATCCTGCATCATCTTGTCTACATCTTCAACCGCCCGAAGTTCCCGGAAGCCAAGCTGCGTCAACTCATCGCGAAACGGCTGTATTGCCTGTGGATCGTATCTCATCGTCTTCCTTTCTTATGTAATGAACAGTCGAAAGTATACACTTCTTCAAACTCATTTCCGCTTGCGAAGGTTCCTTTTCTTTCTTTTTGGTTTCACTACATTTTTCGCTGTCCGTTTCGTCCCATTGGACTTCTTCACTGAAGCGCGTTTCTTTGATCGAGTGGATTCCTTTTTGCCGGCCGGTCTCGTTGCAGGTTTCACTCGCTTCTTCTTCTCTGCTGCAATGAGGTTCAGCGCGCTCCCTGCCTTGAACCAGCCGATCTGGTTTTCATTGAGCGTATGATTCAGCAGGCACTCGTCGACCGAACCATCGCCGTGCTTCAGGATCATGCGTAGCGGAACACCTGGCGCAAGCTTCGTCAACCCGACAACCGAAACCCGGTCATCCTCACGCACCTTGTCATAGTCGGCAGGATTCGCAAACGTCAGGGGCAGCATCCCCTGCTTCTTCAGGTTGGTCTCGTGAATGCGGGCAAAACTCTTGACGACGATCGCTCTGCCTCCCAGCCAGCGTGGCTCCATTGCGGCGTGTTCCCGGCTCGATCCCTCCCCATAATTCTCATCGCCAACGACAATCCAACCAAACCCATTTTCCTTGTAGTCACGGGCAACTGCTGAAAACTCCTTCGTCTCGCCGGTGAACACATTCTTCCCAAGACCAGGCTCTCCGGTGTATGCGTTGATCGCTCCGATAAACATATTGTTTGAAATATTGTCGAGGTGACCGCGGTACTGTAGCCATTTGCCTGCGGGTGAGATGTGGTCTGTTGTACACTTGCCCTTTGCTTTTACAAGCACAGGCAGATCGACGAAATCCCTCCCGTCCCAGGCGGGAAACGCTGTGAGCACCTGCAACCGATTGCTCGATGGACTCACCGACACTCGCACCCGATTTCCGTTCTTCGCCGGTGGAACATAACCTCTCTCGCCTGGAATGAATCCTTTTTTCGGCAGCTCATCGCCAGTGGGGGGATCGAGTTTTACAAGCTCGCCGCGCTCGTTCACCAGAGTGTCAGTCAACGGATTGAATGTAAGCTTCCCGGCAAGGGCAAACGCGGTGACAATCTCAGGACTCGCAACAAACGCGTGCGTATCGGGATTGGCGTCGTTACGACCGGCAAAGTTCCTATTGAACGACGTGATGATCGAATTCTTGTCGCCCTTCTTCACGTCATGCCTTTTCCACTGGCCGATACAGGGACCGCAGGCGTTGGCAAGAACCAGTCCTCCCACTTCGGTGAGAACTCGCAAGTGGCCGTCCCGTTCAATGGTTGCACGCACCTGCTCGGAGCCGGGCGTTATGGTGAATTCCGATTTGGCCTTCAGTCCCCTCTTCAATGCCTGTCGCGCAACGCTCGTCGCCCGTTCGATATCCTCATAGCTTGAGTTCGTGCAACTGCCAATCAACGCGACACGCAACTCCTCAGGATAATTGTTGGAACGAACACCATCGGCAAATTCGGATAGCTTCCACGCCTTGTCGGGTGTGAACGGCCCGTTGATCATCGGCTCGAGCTCGGAAAGATTGATCTCGATGACCTGATCATAATACTTCTCGGGAGATGCAATCACCTCAGAATCCGGCACAAGATATTCCGCTACTTTGTCTGCCAACGATGCAACGATCTTGCGGCCCGTTGCCTTCAGGTAATCCGACATTCTTGAATCGTACGGGAAGACGGATGTTGTCGCGCCGATCTCTGCTCCCATATTGCAAATCGTCCCCTTCCCTGTTGCTGAGATGGACTTCGTTCCCTCTCCAAAATATTCGACGACTGCACCGGTTCCACCCTTCACCGTCAGGATTCCGGCAACCTTGAGTATCACATCCTTTGCCGACGTCCAGCCGCTCATCGCTCCGGTAAGATGTATACCGATTACTCTTGGGAACATCAGCTCCCACGGCATCCCCGCCATCACATCAACGGCGTCCGCCCCGCCAACGCCGATGGCAATCATGCCAAGCCCGCCTGCGTTGGGTGTGTGTGAATCCGTTCCTATCATCATACCGCCGGGGAATGCATAATTCTCAAGGACGACCTGATGGATGATGCCCGCACCTGGCTTCCAGAAACCGATGCCATGCTTGTTCGAAACTCCTGCAAGGAAATCGAATACTTCCTTGTTGTCGGTAAACGCCTGAGCGAGATCCTCCCTTGCCCCAACCTGGGCCTGAATCAGGTGGTCACAATGCACTGTGCTCGGGACTGCAACCCTGGGAATCCCGGCGGACATGAATTGCAACAGCGCCATTTGCGCAGTCGCGTCCTGCATAGCTACGCGATCAGGGGCCAGCTCAACATAGGATTTGCCTCTATCGGCGGCTTCACTCACGGGCCGCCAGAAGTGTGCGTAGAGAATCTTCTCGGTCAATGTCAGCGGGCGGCCAACAATCTTGCGGACGGCCTTTACCCGACCCGGTGTTCGAGCATATACTCTTTCAATAACGTCACGATCAAAAACCATTGAATTCATTCCTGCAATTTCGTCAAATGAAGTGAACAACACTCACAATATACGGAGAGTGCGAGTGCGGTGCAAGATAGCCGCGAAAACGACGTCATTACAACTCCCGGTGATTCGAGGAGTACACTTGAGATTTTTTCTCAGCAATCCGGATGCTAACACTGAGCAATGAACGATTGATACCGTCAGTATTGCTACTTTGATCGTTACCAACACGTTTGCAACAGACCCCTTTTTTTGATATTTTTGAGAGAATTCAGCAATTACAACTCCTTTCGATGCCGACAAAGCCACAGGAAGAACACGAAGAGATCGAGGACGTCGCCACCGAGGAGCCGGCCAAGGTTATTCTGTTCAACGACGAAGTGCATACGTTCGACGAAGTCATCCTGCAGTTGATGAAAGCCATCAAATGCACGGGGACAAAGGCCGAGGCATTGGCGTGGGAGGTCCATAACAACGGCAAAGCGTTAGTATATACCGGTGAAATGATCAGATGTATGGAAGTGAGTAGCGTATTAGAGGAAATCAAGTTGATGACCCAGATTGAAGTATAGACAGAAGTTAATTAACCATCGCGACAGAGGGATGTCATGAAACGCAAGCCGATTCGAAAGATCAAGTATGGGCATAGCGATGTCGTGGAGGAGTTTGTAAAAGAAGCGGAGATCGTCTATGATTCGAAAGGCAGGAAAAAGAAAGTTATCCTTCCCTACAAGGCTTACCTGGAAGCAATCGCTTACATTGAAGATGTGGACGACTTGAGGGCAATGAAAGAAGCTGAGTCTGGCGAACCAAGTATTCTTCTTGAAGATCTGAAGAAGAAAATACTAAAGAAATTGAGCTGATGTACAGGGTACTTGTTCGCCCCCACGTACGGAAGGACCTTACCCGATTCCCGGAGTTTGTGCAGCGACGTCTGCTTGACGAGATGACCGGTCTTTCCAAAGAGCCGAGACCAAGGGGTTGCAAGAAGTTAGCCGGTTCGCAGAACAGTTGGAGAGTGAGAGTGGCCGATTATAGAATCCTCTATGTCATTGACGAAAAGCAAAGGGTTGTAGTTGTTTACAGAGTTCGGCACCGAAAGGATGTGTACAAACCTGGATGAAGTCCAACGAGATCAGAGATAGCTTCTTAGATTTTTTTGAGCAGCGCGGCCACCGCATCGTTCCCAGTGCGCCCGTGATCCCTCACGGCGACCCAACCCTCCTCTTTACTAACGCAGGCATGAATCAATTCAAAGATGTCTTCCTCGGGACTGGCAAGCGAGACTATCTGCGTGCAGCGGATACGCAGAAGTGCATCCGTGTCAGCGGGAAGCATAA
>CAYPVN010000030.1:11332-15376 GCA_964414155.1 uncultured Chitinophagales bacterium | reverse complement strand
AGACAACAAGCTCGTCACTGCTCGTCGTCCATTGTGCTGGGGTTACTCCAACATTCTGAATAAAGCAGGTCGCCTGCTGTGTGTCAAGGTCATCGAAATATGCAAGCAGTGCGTTGTTCGACGCGTCGTATTCTGTCAATGCGGAATCTTTTCGTGCAAAGGTCTGGCAAGTCCGAAGCACAAGCTTCAGATGAGTGTAGGCGGAAATCGTTACGGGGCTTGCAGAACCGTTCTTTATTTTCAGCACGAAAACCATCGCCGGCTCATTCAAACAAAATTCATAACTCATCTCGTACTTCACGCCTGCTTCTTCACTCTCGAACTTCACCTTGTGCGGGCTGAGCGTGTACGCCCACGGCTCTTTGCCCAGCCAGTGCTTCACTCCATTGTTCATCTGAATTCCGACAACCATCGGCTGCGAATCCTCGCGCTTCCAGTAGTCCGTACTCACATCTATACTGTTCGCAACCGGATAGTAAAAACTGATGCGCGACGGCAGCGAATGGCTGCGATGAAATTCCGCCCCGGCAAATCTTCCGCCAACTTCAACTTGGCCGAACTTGCCATCAAAAAAGTACGATAGCGGGTCGGAAGAATTCGATTGCCCAACTACGTTCGCTGCAGTAACGCAGCATAAACCGAACAACATTTTCAATCGAATCATGCAGATGCGATCACTCCCTTCACTCCAGGAGTTGGCTCAGGCGTATTAGAGAACCTGAATAGCAACGCCTCTCCGGATTTTAACGTCACCTCTTGCCATCTCGCGCCTTGCGCATGTTCAATCATCGCGCGTCCGGTTACAGGCTCATCAGAGGCGACAAACAAGACTGTCTCATCGCGAAGAGCCAGACCGAGCGTGAAGATGTTCGGATTATTCGACACGGTATTCACAAGATTTCCCACTTTTGTCGGATGAAGACTTGCCACATCATGCGTTGAATAGAGCGTTCCTTCAAACAGAAATGCGCTGACTTGTTTACCCTTGTACAGCAGATGATTCACGGCAATCCACTTCCACGTTGAAGGAATTGCGGGATTGATTTCCAGTCCATCAAGCGTCGGTTGTGCGCCGAGCAATCCTTCGACGCCAAGCCACAAATATGTCGGCGGCATCCACGGACTCATCGTCATACCGCGGCTCACGAACGTTTCACCATGCAAGCGCTCGGGGAATTCTCCTGGCACAACGTTGACAAAATCTTTTGGCTTCATCGTTTCACTCAGCCGGTACGTGTTCAACAATCCTTCTACAAGTTTCTCAGGATGTTCCCTGCGCAAACAATATGCTGTCCACGCTGTCAGATTGTGCCAGACGCCGCCGACGAGTTGATAACCGAAGTCGGGGTCGTAGTTCGCTTCTTTCGGGCTCACTGTGCGTGTGCCGTATGCCGTCCAGAATTCCTCGCCCGCAAGTCGTTCGAGAATGCGGTTACGCATTTCACCTTCCGCAACTTCAAACATCACCGGAAAAATCAAATCACCCGTGATATCATGATGACGAACGCCCTCGTTGTCGAGATTCAGCAAATACAAACCAGTCTTCTCAGACACGAGTGTAGTGTTGATTGCTTGCTTCAACTCCGTCGCTGACTTGTTGTAGAACTGAGCGTCGGCGTCATTGTTAAGCTTCGAGCAAACGCTGGCAAGAAGCCGCAGCGCATAGTAGCATTCGACATTGATTTCTGTGACAGCGCCGGTAAGATTGTAGTTGTCGATGATGTTGCGCCAACTGCAGATTCCCCACACATTTGTTCCATCGGCGTAGCAGCGAACGAGTCCATCCTTTATCTGTGAGAGAATGTAATCACACGCCCGCTTCATCAACGGATATGCGTTTTGCAGAAACGCTTCGTCGCCGCACGTGATTGCATGATGATACAATCCGTAGACATACAACGGCGTGTCGTCGTTGATATTCAGTTTGTAGTCGTGTTGTTCGGGAGTTTCTTCATCCGCGCGAATGTACTCGGTCAGTTTGCCGTCATTGTGGAATGCATATTTCTCAGCAAGCTGCAACAAGCCGCGTGAAAATTGCGGCGTCATGTAATCCGAGCCGAGCAGATACCAGCCGAGGTCGCGTATGACAATGATGTCTTGCGGCGGGTCATTCGTGAATCCTTCTCCGATGCGATACTGATGTTGCACCCGAGCCGTGTTTACCTTCGCCCATTGCAATCCACGGTTGATGACAGGTTCCGGCGTGACAATTTCCGTGCGAGAAAGAAGTTCATCGAACTGCTCATGCGTCCATTCGACAACGGCGTCAGTGTCTTGACATTGTTGCAGCGTGGCGTACGCCTGCTTCATTCCTTTCGATGAAAAGGCGAGAACGAACGGCTCTTCCCCCGAGTGTTTCGATGCTATGCCAAATTCATATTCAACATCCAATGAGCGAACGTCGGACTTGGAGCGATGCGCAGCCTGATCCGACCAAAATATTCTTGCTTCGTTCGCATTGCCATCAGTCATAATCTCAAAAGCGCGGCCGGCGTTATTGATGTTCACGAGCTTCTTCGTCTGCTCTTCGGGCGGTTTCTTCGTGAACTTATCAGATGGAAGCGCCGGAAACACGAGTGAGTGTTTCACAACGAACGTTGCCTTGTCCCGTCCATCGTTCTTGAATCGTAACAGCATTATGCCTGCACGAAGACTCTTATCATATCTCCGACAATTATCGAGCGCGAACGGCAACAGAAATTCCATCTCTGCACTGACATTTTCACCCTTCAACAATGTCGTTTGCGAATAAGGATGAAACACTGTTTCAGTGGGAGCAAGCGACTTGCCAAGGACAACAATCTCAATCTTCCATTCTCCAAGAGAGAATTGATTGTCCGTCGAGCTCCACAATCCGACAACGTTCGTTACTTCATCGAGTTGAGCGAACACGAAACGGTTGCCGAGGCTTGAGCCTGTGTAAAGATTGTCGACCGGATATTTGTATTGAAGCGGTTTCATAATTTCTTACCCACCTTGTCAATACATTATAAGCGCAGCGAACACTCTTACCACAATTCGGGTGTATACAAAGCCTTCGTCCCGCTTTGGCGGGACTCAGGGTTTAGGTACATCATCCTTTCAATCCTGAGCTCGCCATACTCTCGATGAAATATTTCTGGAAGAACGAATATGCAATGATCACGGGCAGGGAAAGCAAGGTTGCCGCAGCCAGCAATGAACCAAGCTGCGAATCCGCTTCGCCGCCAATCGTAAACAGTGTTACAATCTGCGGCATCGTCATCAGCGAACGTTCACGGACAACCATCAGGGGCCAGAGGACTTCGTTCCAGTTCGACATGAATGTGAGAATCGCAACGGTGACGATGACGGGCCGCGACAAAGGCCATACGATGCTGAAGAGAATGCGTTTCTCCGAGCAACCATCAATGCGCGCCGCATCAATAAGTGCAGACGGAATACCCATGAAGAACTGTCGAAACAACGTAATGCTGAACGCGCTCATCATAGTCGGTGCAATGAGGGCGAGATACGAATCTGTCCAGCCTAACTTCACCATCAGGATGTATTGTGGAATCAAAACAATCTGGAACGGAATCATCATCGTGAAGAGAATGAGCATGTAGAGCGCTTTGTTCCCGACGAACTTCAACTTCGCTAACGCGTAGCCAACCATCGAACCGAACAAGACGACGGAAGTTGTCGTTGCGAGGGACACGATGAGACTGTTGATGAACGCTTTGCCAATCGGAATCTTCGTCAACACCGCTTCATAACTTTGCGTTGTCATGCTCGACGAAAATAAACCGAGGCTTCCAATCTCAAGTTCGGGCTTCAGCGAGCCGGCAATCATCCACAGAAATGGATAGGCAAACATGACGGCGCCGAGAGTGAGCATGAAGTACGTGAAGACTTTGCGCATCAGATCGGCTCCATTTCAACAACTTTGCGTTGAACAAGCACCACAACGAGAATGACGAGCGCAAATACAAAACCAAGCGTCGCCGCGTAGCCCATATGATTGAAGTAAAATGCCTGATTGTAGATGTACAACATTCCCGACAGCGTGCTTTGCATCGGTCC
>CAYPVN010000030.1:0-11232 GCA_964414155.1 uncultured Chitinophagales bacterium | reverse complement strand
GTGTTGAGTACGCCATAGTCATACGAATACAATTGCTGCCACAGTATTGTTACCGCAACGCCGGACACGACGACAGGCAGAAAATAGAGCGCTCGGAAGAACCCGCGCATTTTCACCTTCGTGTTCAGCAGCAGCGCAAATAGAAGCGCAATGCTGATTTGCAGCGGAATGTGAATAAGCAAAAACGTCAGCGTGTTGCCAATAGACTTGAAGAAGAGCGGGTCGTCGAGCAAACGCGAAAAATTCTTCAGTCCGACCCATTCCATCGGCGTCACGATATTCCAGCGATGAAAAATGAGAACGAAGGAAAAGAAAAGCGGATATGCGACAAACGCGAGAAAAAAAATCACATACGGCGATACGAACCAGAAGCCGTGCTTCTCGCTTTGTCGGAATGCGCGTCGTATATTTGCGATTGTCGTCATTTGTTCCAATCAACGATTAGCTTCGCACGCAGGGTCGCGTCTTTCACTCCTTCAGCAGGGGTTTTCTTTCCATAGACAGCGCACATTTCGTACTCTTGTGAAATGCCGTCGAAGATCTCTTTCAAGTCCGGTGCGGTATCCATGCTGCGTGTGTACACAGCCTGTTCAGCAAAACTTACCATCACCGGATTCCTTTTGAAGTAGTCGGCAAACAGAGGGTTCGTGAGCAAGTCGGCGCGCACGGGAATCTGATTGCACAACTCCAGCAGCAGCATATCATGCTCGGCGGTGACAAGAAATTTCACAAACTCCCATGCTTCGCGAGGATGTTTCGTATTGCCAAAGATAGCAATATTCTTGTAATCGCCAGATGTGTAGACCGGACCTTGATGGTCGTCTGGCACGGGGAGCGGCGCGACGCCGTACTTCAGGTCAGGGGCAAACTTTTCGAGATGAGCGACCTGCCAGGGCCCGGCAAAATGGGTCGCCTTCTTTTCAAGATCAAACGGGTCTCCGCCTTGGAAAAACGTTTTCGGAAACAATCTCTGTGAGTAACATTTTTGAAAGAATTCCATCACAGCTTCAGCAGATTTGTTCCCGAACGCGACCTCACCGTTTTCAAACAGCGTCTTTCCGTTCGACGCAGCTATATAGAACGGGAAAAAATCGAACAACCGCTGCCACCAAATCGGACGAATGTCTCGTTCCCCCATCCACACATCAATTTTTCCGTCACCATCTGAATCGCGAGAGACTTCTTTTCCGGCTGCAAGAAATTCTGAATACGTTCGCGGAACCGTCGCAACTCCAGCTTCGCGCAGCAAACGCCTATTGTAAAACATCATCACGGGATTTGTCTTCCAAGGAAATTGGAAGAAATGACCATCGGCGCCTTGAAATGTCCTCAGCAGTTCACGCGGAATTCGGGTTGAGGCAATGGAATCGAAATCGGAAAATTGGTCGAGAGGGATGATGCCGCCAGCTTGGGTGTACTCGTGTAACGCACCGGGCCAGATATTGGAGCAGACGTCGGGAGTTGTTTTGCCGGCAATTGCAGCGAGCAGAACTTCTTCGGTTGATTGGCTGACAGGAATCGGCTGCATACGAACTTGAATACCCGGATGAAGTCGATTCCATCGCTTTACCAAACTATCAGCAAGTTGAACTTCTTGTTGGTTAGGCGCGGGCCAGTAGGTAAGTTCAATGACTGAGGACGAAGAACTCGGTGCGTCTTTCTTCTCCGAACAGCCAATGAGAGCAGCGAAAAGATATGTTAGGTGAAAAAGGTTTTTCCAAGTCAATTGCGCCTCTAAAAAAGAACGGAAAGTGCAAACACGTGTACCACCTTGAGTCTGGCAAAATCCGTGTATGCATAATCGAAACGCCCCTTGATTTCATCTCCAAAGAGGTTGGCAAGAACGCCCGCGCCGCACGAGAGTCCGCCTTCGTTGTCCGTGAGGAAGAGTGATTGATATCCGCCGCAGAGAAATAACGTGTTATGGAAGCCGTACTCCGCTCCGATATTCATGCTCTCATAATTGTCGGAAGGATGAAGTGCATCCGCTTCGATGGTGAGAAGGTTCTCGGAAAGTACCGGTTCCGATAGCACCCCTGAAAGAAGCGATTACTCCCATCCCTTCCATTCATAGTCAATTGTCGGAAACGCCGCGCGGGGAAATGTTCCCCCTTTTTTCACACTGTAGACATCAATGGCTTTCGACTGATTCTCCACGTCCACAGGGACACTCTCCAGCACACTATCGTGGATTTCTACCTTGTATTTTTGTTTGAGAGTAGTAAGCTTATGAAGCATTCTCCTAGTCAATTCAGCAGAATACAGATCCTTGCGCACTTCCCTTTTGGCATTTTCAAACGTAGGTGAAGCGTTCTTCCCTTTCGCATAGCGGAATTCGTTCGCAGTATAGTATGCCCGTACTGTTTGATCATCAACGGCAATCGTCTTTCCTATATCCAGCCGGGCAACATCGAACAGGATTTTCTGTTTCCACCAGGTCACCTGCGTTCTAACGATCTCCCGGTTATTGAGATTTCTCTCATTCGCTCGTTCGACCAGCAGCCTGTCGCGCACCATCCGCCAGACCATTTGCTCCACTGAAATAGAAAATGCCCGCTCTGATACAACGCTCAAACGAATCGCTGTCTCACGACGATTGTACCAGCCAAGGAACTCTCTCAAATCAACCAGACCGTTCTTCAGCGTTACAAGCGTATCGTCAAGATGAGAATCTATGTCGATGAGATCGACGTTCTTCAATAAACTCCATTCGGCGAACTTTTCCGTCGATACTATTTTCTTTCCGAGGTGCGCGCACAGTTTGTTGAAGGTCGGGCGGACGATGATCGGGCTACGGCCCAGCATCATGGTTTGCACATAACGGTCGGAAATCGCATCGGCTTTTTGTTGAATGAGTGTGGTCCGCGCGTCGTACCGCATCTTCGCAATTTCAGATTGGGTGAGGATGGCGTTCTGCCATCCATCGACTATTGATGCAACATACCATCCATCCGGACCTTTGATAGGAGAAGAAACAGTGTGGGGAAGCAGCGTGTCCACCAACTGGGCAAACGTCGGATTTGTCGTTCGAAGATTAAACCTTGTTGTCTCTAATGTCCGATCGTCGGCTTTCACGTTGCCCCGCAGCTGCAGAATGAACAGCGAGTCAAATGAAACACCTCCCAAGAGCAAGGCATACGAATGCTTGATTCCCTCTTCGGTCGGTGCATACAACCACTGGAGTGTGATATGCTTTTGCTCACCTTTGACGGCACGGTCAATCTCTCCTTCGGTAACTGCAACCTTGCTCAAGATATCGTCTTTGTACAATTCCTCGGTTATCAAGTCGCCTTCGATCTCTCTCAACGTTCCGGTCACCACCGGAAGGCGCTCCAACCCATTATCGTGCGCATCGAGAGCAAGCAGCTTCTCGTTGATCATGTATTGGAGGTAGCGCCTCTTCGAATCATTTTCCCGTTTCACGAACGCGGGCCCGAACTCATACGCAAGCAGAAACTCCTGAGCGGTCACCCTGATCGGCCCGACCGTGGCAACGATTGCATTCGCTCGTTTCGGATCACCAAGCATATGGTAGGTTCGCACCTCGTCATCCTCTTGAGACCGGCAGTACGAGATTCCGGCGAGTAACGCTGCAAGAGTGAAAGAGGAAAGATATTGCCAATGATATAGGCGCGACGATTTCATACTCTCTGTTGCCGATCCCTTATCTCTCTTTCGCGAATCCCGGCAAGGCAATGATCAGCGACGTTTCAGCAGCCATATGCAACATCAGAACCGGACGCCGATGGAGAAGACGTGGATATTTTGAAGTCTCCCCATGTCACGAAAAGCATAGTCAAACTTCAACGTTGTGTTGGTTAACAGCGATCCTGAGGCAAGCCCGATGCCCAGCGAGAGACCCCCTTCTGCCGAGTCAAGGAACAGCGAGTGAAATCCTCCACGCACAAAAAGCATATTATCATATGCGAATTCCGTCCCGACATTGAGGCTCTCATAGTCGTCCGTCGGATGCAAAGCATCGACAGCAACCGTCCATTGGTAGCTCTCCCCTTTCAAGGGTGTTGCGGATAGACCGAACTGGAATTGAAGTGGCAAATCCCACGCATCCAATTCGGTGTTCGTTGGAATTTGATCATTGGACCCCTGTTTCGTTGGATCAACTCTGACGAATTGCCGCGTGTCGCGACCGGCAAGCTTCATGGGCGTTCCAAAATTTGTGAGCGCTGCACCAATAGTCATTCCTCCAAGAAGATCCGTCTTAAACATGGTGCCGACATCAACCGCGAACGCGCTTGCCGATTCATGCCAAATTGTTTGCTGAATGTACTTTGCTGAAAAACCGATAGAAAACCTGTCCGTCAACTGACGGGCGTACGAGACGGCAACAGCAATATCGCCCGCGCTAAAAAATTCGCCTGTTCCTTCTGGTTTTTCAATCGTGCGTACTTTCATGTCATCCATGGAGAGCGAAGTAAAGCTGAGGCCAAGCGTTCCGAAATCACTTAAGGGCAGGGCAAATGCCCCGTAATCGAAACGTGTTTCCGCGATCCAATTCGTATGCATCGCAACGAGTTCACTTGTCTGCGCAGCGGCGACACCCGCCGGATTCCAATACAGCGCGGTAGCGTCATTTGCAAGACTCACAAATGCGCCCCCCATTCCCGTGGCAGGTGCGCCAACGGAGATTTCCAGAAACGTTGCTGCAGAGGTCCCGGTTTTCGAAACGTTCTTCCCAGTTGTTTGTCCTAATGCCGCTGCAAGCGTAAGCCAAGCGGCATACACTATCGTGAAAAGTAATCTCATTTTTGTCATAGAGTTCGACGCTCCTTGCGCAAGCGTTATTTCATGATGGCGAATTTATCAATGCGCTGGCCGATGCCCGGCGCCTCAACATGGAATATGTACACTCCGTAAGCGATATCCATGCCGTCCCTCGATACCAGATTCCACGGCTCTTGTCCGTCGTCGACGGTACTGCTATGTTCGATCGTTTGCACCAACCGCCCGCTGATAGTGTATATACGAATCGTACACTTTGCCGGCAGGTGAATGAAGTAGACCCTTCGTTCACCACGGCCAACGCTTGTCGTCGCTGGTTCCCATGAAGCCGCACCAACATATGGATTCGGCACAACGGCAACGTTTACCATATCGTCTTGTGCTTTTTTCTGATCAAACGCAGGCGGCCTGACTGCGAAAGAGAAGAATTCTCCTGTGCGGAACGGCTTCTTTGTTACAATCCGGAACACATCACCCGGCTGCGGCAGACGCTGCTGGGATTCGGGGATGAGCGTGTCTTTCAAAAAGGTTACCGACCAGCTTTTGCGGGAAGATGGAACAGGCTCAGCCTGCTTTCCGGCAGAATCTCCATAGACAATGAACACTGCATCGCCGGCATTGAATGTTGAATCAGTGTTGTTATCACGGAAGATGAACTGGATATGATCGGCGTTCTCCGTGACATTGTGAATGAGAACATTCGACGGTACAGGATTGCTGAATCCATCCTGGGGGAACGAGATATCCCCCTGACCTTTTTCGGTCAATGTGATCTCAAAATCTGCCGGATAGTTTACACGACGCCCCTGGTACGCAGGCGCATAGCGCGAATCAAACCCGACCTGCACAACGTAGTTGCTATTCCCTCGCTTCCACCCGGTTTTTTGAAGATCAATGCTCACCGTTGTGTCATTGTTAATATTAATCGCGAATCCATGAATGATCGAAGTGACTTCTTGTTGCGATTTCATCCGCGTAAGGGGAATCAAAGTGTCTCTCGAGGTTACATCAAGAAGCCGGTAGTATGGTCTCGCGTTTGTGTGGAACGCGGTCGAGTCGACAAATTCCATTTTGTACGAATGATTTTTTAGAAGAGTGGGGTCCAGCAGAGTTGTAGACATACTTCCTGTACCGGGGCCCGAACGAGAACCATTCATCGTGTCAGCAGAAACATACCCGGCAGCACCAGCCCGCGGTGTAACAACACCCGTGTTTATATCTGTCTTGATCCGTCCGTTCACATCGATCTTGAGAATGCTTGTGGTTTCCGTTGGGGGAATACCCTGAAATTCCCCTACGATATTCGTTGTTGAAAATCCTTGATCGTACGCTACAACGGCGTAGTAGTATGTTTGCCCGTTCTGGACAGTGGAGTCGATAAACGAATGCTGCAGTCCGGTATCATTCCCGAGATCGAACAACGCGCCATTGACATTGATCGGATGAAGACCTCTTACGCCATCGATAAGATCAAACTGCGCAATTGGCTGACGAAATGTCGGCTTACCGTACGCGTCTGTGATGATTTTGTTCTCAAGAAAGTTGGGCTCTGTGCTGCGATACACCCTGTATCCTTCAAAGTTGAATTTCTGATAGAAGGGATCGAAGGTTTGTTCAGCGCGGCTGTCCCAGTACATACTCACCTTTCCGTCGCCGGGAATGAACTTCGCAATTGCTTTCTCCGGCGGCTTGGCAAATCGGTAGTTTGCATTATAAATTTGTTGCACAGTTCTTTTTCTACGGAGAAGATCATTCAAATCCAGGCCGTAAATCATTGACATCGAGAACCGCTCCGTTTCGCCGGTCTCTTGCAGCCTTCCGGTCCGAGCGCTATACGTGTCTCTCCCATACAAGTGGAATAGGTAGCTCGAGAAGTGATTGGCAAGATTGACACCAATCAGTGAAGGCAGTTGGTCGGGCGGAGGAGGGAGTGCTGAAAGTGCAGTCCAATTCTTCTCGTCATTGTTCAAGTCATACGTGTGCACAACCGAGATCAGGAATCCGGTCAAACCAAGTTGATCGGACTCGTCCTTGTCGAGAATTCCAAAATTCGGTTCACCCTGATCGGGTTTTCCATTTCCCTCTGTTCTATCCAAGTCAGGACCGGTGTACCCTTGATCGAATGGACCAATGCCATCTGAGCCGACGTCATCGTTCAGTGGTTCATCCTGATCCCACGTGCCGTTGGCATTCAAATCGAAAAAGGTGCGCCAGTTGGTGTTTTCATCCCCTTCCCAATGAGGTTTCCATGCGAACCCATAGAAACGCCGGAACTTGGCAGTATCACTCGCAACGTCAATGAGATATGGATCCTGAAACGCACTCGTGATAAACGTACCGGCAGCATTGTCGCGTCGCTCGTCCGTCAAGCCATCCTGATCATTGTCTCTATGATCATCGGATATGCCCGGACTTTCGAGAAACGCATACCCTGCGTACCCAACCGGACTCCAGTTTCCCGGACTTCCGACCGGCACTGTGGACCATGCATAGGAGATATTTTGCAGCTTGTTGTAGCTTCCTGCGTTGTTCGAAGAATTGTCGTGGCCTCCAATGCCCCAATCAACATATTGAGCGAACAGGGTTTTTTCATAGTCGGCCGTTCCCATGTTTGTGATTTCGTAGTACCAGAAGATGACATCTTCCGCAAGGACTTGTGACCATTGGAACCCACGCGCACGAACCTGCATACCCAAACCTCCGCGCGTTATATCAGCTGCGTCGGGATGAAAACCGTTTCTGAGGAGATACTCTCTGTCCTCGTTATCATCCATAACAAAAAAGGTTTCAAGGTCGGCATTCTGTACACCTTTGCCGAAGAAACCGTTCCATGATCCATCCCAATCATGCGTTCGGTCCGGCCAATGATCGGGCCACGTTCTCTGATCGGTACTTTGCGCGGGGCTTGACTGAAAACGTGCGGCATAATTCGGAAGGGGCCACCATCCATAGGTCACACCCGTTGCATTATCGTGCCGTGTATACTCGTAGTAATTGGTTTCCAGCGGGTGAATCGTGCGGCCTTCCGGATCACGAGTCTCAGCTTGAACAATCACCGCCACGCCATCAACATACGTGTGGTTTGTTCCCTTCGGCCACACACCACTCCGACTTGGATCGTTCAGCCAGTCTGCGACCTCACCAAAGTTGTAATACACCGTTGCGGCAAGGTTGCCGTCCATCATTCCCTTCTTGGTTTCATTGTGGTCCCCCTTGTTCTTGTCCACAATGGTCTGCGCAGTGGAACGGGTGGAACAAAGGGTTAGAAACAAGAGAAGAAAAATACTATGCATCCTGTTCATAACACAACCCTCATAAATGTTTTGCGTCAGCATGCAAGCCGATCCTCTTAAAATGAAAAGGTAGCGCCAATGAGAACCCGCCGCGGCGCGGAATAGAAATCCGGCCGCGTAAAATATTGTTGGAGAGTATTCACACCCCTCGGTTGTTGTTGCGCCCGCGTCAGTTCCAGCGTATAACCGGCTCTGCCGGTGTCCCCATACACGTTGATCTCGTTCGCCGTATCGAACAGATTATAGACTTTGAGAAAGAGGGACAATTCCAAGTCGGATAGCCTTAAATATTTTGTGAGGTACAGATCGACGTTATAGTATGTAGGGCGATTATCGCTATTCTCAAGACCGGTGCGTTGGTTTTGCAGCGAAGGTGTGTATGGTAAACCGGAGCCGAGACGTCCAATCAGACTTCCGATAATATCATTAGGGGTTCCGACGGTCACGGTAACATTCAGGGAATGCCTTCGATCCCAACTCAGCGGCACAAATTGTTTGTTGGGATCGATGCGCGGATTTGATTGCGCTTTGTTAAAATCATCATTGGGATCCGATGCATCTCCCCGGGCAACCTGGAACGTGTAGTCGAGCGTCGCGCCAAAACCGTTCGTCAACCTTCTATCCAGTGCAACAGTAAACCCGCGCACAGAACCATAGTCCCGATTCACATACATTCCGAATTTTTTGAAATCATTCTTGATGTGAATTTCGATGCCCAACAAATTACGGATGTCTTTATAGTAGCCCGTGAGTGTCACCCCGAGGTTGGGAGCGAGTTCCTGTTGCAACCCAATTTCATACATAGTCGTTCGCTGGGGTTCAAGATCAGCATTGCCCAATGTGTTGCCGACAAATTCCGGAAAACTTCCCGTGAGCGGAATCCGGAAGTTCGGGTTCTTGTAAAGAAACTCAAATGCAGGAATCTGGAAAAAATGACCGTAGGAAAAATGCAGCGCCCCACGATCAGTTATAGGGTATGAGATTCCCATGCGCGGACTGAATTGTGATTTTGTCTTCGCCTTGACAGAGAATTCGTCGGGGTACGGTGGTTGAAGCTGATCAAGAGCAGCCACACTGTCGGCATTGACTAACCTCCGTGCATCCGGCTGGAACAAGTCGAACCGCAAGCCGACATTTACTACCAAATAGTCCAGTTCTATCTTGTCCTGCGCATACGCGCCAAGTTGGTACGGATGGTTGGTGTAGCTGTTGAAGTCGAAACTGCCGGGCACGGACAGCGCAGGCTTAAACCCGCTGGATGCGTCGACGTGAATCTGGAAATCTTTGTACTTCAGCGTGTGGAATTGAATCTCACCGCCGGTTTTTATCTGATGCACCGAATTGATTTGAGCCGTGAAATCCAGCTTGCCGGAGTAGGTGTACGTTTTATGATTGAAGTGCCAGTTCTGTGTTCCTCCCGTGAGGAATGTATTATTCCCTGCGTTCCTCATGCGATCCGGATTTACATATCTCGGATCGATATACACATACTTGTAGGTTGAATCGGTCGGAGGATCCAAAGGATCTTCGTAAACATACTGTCTGTAATCAGAATTGAACATCGAACCACTGAGATCAAGAAAGGCAGCACTGCCGAATAAGTGCGTATAACTTGCGCTCACCAGAAAGCTCTGCTGGAATTTCAGATAGTCGCCGTCGGGATTCAGTTGAAATTGATGATCGTAGTCCCTGTAATCCTGTTTTTGGTACAATCCATTCACGACAATCCCTTTCGCCCCACCGACATCGAACGAAAGTTTTCCCTGCAAGGTCAGTCGTTTCGAAAAATTCATCGGTACATATTTGCCGTCGCCCGTCGCACCGATATAGAAATTGTTCGGATCAGAATTCGATGAATCCGCAGGGTTGAACACTCTTCGTCCATAAATGTATCCCTCATCGTAAAACTGTCGCCCCGAAAAGTAGAACTTCACAAAGTTGTTCATCCCAGGAACAGGTCCGCTCAAGCTCGCCTGAATATTGTACAGCGATTTCGGGGAAAATGAGTGATCGATGTTGTGAAATACATCCGTCTTCGGACTAACATACTTCCCGGTGTAAGCGGAGATTTCTCCCGTATAAGTTTCGCCGGCAATTTTTGTCACTTGATTAACGACACCGGAAAGTGCCTCGCCGTATTCTGCATTGAACGTTCCGCTGAGCACCTGGATTTCCTGAATACTGTTCACCTCGGCCTGTAACGCCGAAGCCCCCGAGAAGACATCATTCACAGAAATGCCATCAATAAGGTACTTCACCTCGTTGCTTCGTCCCCCACGAAAATGCCCTTCAACAACTCCCGCCTGAAGATTGACGACTGATGCGACATCTTCGAGCGGCAGCTTTGAGAGTTGTTCACTGGAAACAGAACTGACGGTTGACGTAAGGTCTTTCTGAACAATCGGCTTGTTCGCGGTAACCACGACATCTTCCATCTCAAGTGTTTGTGACTGCAGCTTGAATTGGATCCGGGTTGTCTGGTCAACAGTAACATTCACCGCGCTCACAGAAACAGGCGTGAAGCCGACTCCGGAAGCTTTGAGCGCGTACGTTCCAGGAGGAATATTTAAGATGAAATATTCGCCGTCTGGATCTGTTGACGCGCCCAGGGTTGTCCCGACGATTTGAACATTGACTCCAATCAATGCCTCTCCCGACTGCGCATCGACAACCCTCCCCGCAATTTTACCTGTGGTTCCTGCAAAGGAAGATGCGATGTACATAGGAACAACTAGGATTCCAATACAAATGGTTTTGAGCATCATTCGTTTCGAGGCCATACGAACCCTCTGCATTGTAAGTCACAAAAACTCCGGGGACGTCTTGAGTGGCGTCCCCGGATGCTGATTGGCAGGAATGAACTACAAACTACTTAAGCATGATCATCTTCTTTACAATTCCGACAGTTCCAGTTTGCAGACGATAGAAGTAAATACCGCTGCCAACCGGCACACCACTGTCATCTCTTCCGTCCCATACAATGCTATAGCGTCCCGCCTGTCGCTGATCATTGAGAAGACTCTTCACCTTCTGACCGAGAACGTTGAAGATATCGAGTGACGCTTGTCCGGCCTGCGGCAGACCAAACTTAATGGTCGTTGTTGGGTTAAATGGATTCGGGTAGTTGTTGCTGAGTTCATATGTTTTCGGAACTCCGCCCTTGCCCTCAATAACCCCGGTGGTCGTGCCTATTACCTCC
>CAYPVN010000029.1:7834-15627 GCA_964414155.1 uncultured Chitinophagales bacterium | reverse complement strand
ATGACCTGAAGCTCGCGCTTGCCGTGGATGTCCTGGCGCCGGAAGGGTATGGCGAAATTATTGGTGGCAGCCAGCGGGAGGACGATTACGACCTCTTGCTGCAACGAATCCAGGAACATAACCTTCCTCAAGAAGCATTCGAATGGTATCTCGACCTGCGCCGTTACGGTTCGGTGCCGCACGCAGGGTTCGGTCTCGGCATCGAGCGGACCGTGTCATGGATTTGCGGGCTCGACCACGTCAGGGAAACAATTCCGTTTGCAAGGATGATCTATCGGTTGACGCCATAGAGCCCGATCATCCCCCATGCTGAGCGCACACCATCTCCGCAAACATTTTTCTTCCGTTCTTGCCGTTGATTCAGTGTCATTTGAAGTCCGCCGTGGAGAAATCCTCGGCCTTCTCGGTCCGAACGGCGCCGGCAAGACAACCACGCTCAGAATGATTCTCAACATTCTCAGGCCGGAAGCGGGCGAAATAACATATGATGGCAGGAAGTTCTCGGACCAGACGAGAAACACCATCGGCTACCTTCCCGAAGAACGGGGCCTCTACAAAAAGAACAGGCTGCTCAATACGATCCTCTACTTCGCTGAACTTCGGGGGATGCAACGAGGCCCTGCCAAAGCAGAGGCGTACCGCTGGCTCCAGCGTTTCAACCTGCTCACGTCCAAAGACAGAAGGCTGGAAGAGCTCTCAAAGGGAAACCAGCAGAAGGTTCAGTTCATCATTGCCATCATTCACGATCCGCAGCTCATCATTCTTGATGAGCCGTTCAGCGGCCTTGATCCTGTCAATCAAATCCTGTTCCGCGATGTCTTCCTCGAACTGAAGGAACATTCAAAGGCCGTTGTGTTTTCGACCCATCAGATGGATCAGGCGGAAAAACTCAGTGATACGCTCTGTCTCATTCATCGAGGCAAAGTCGTCCTCAGCGGGACGGTGAAGGATGTGAAGAAGCGATACGGGCGGAATTCCGTCTACCTTGAATATGAGGGTAATGGGGAGTTTTTGAATTCTCTGGCGGGCGTTCGCAGTGCAATCATTTACCAGAATGCTGCCGAGATTGAGCTTGCTGAAGGTGCAAGCATGCGCTCCTTGATGGCGCAAACAATGAACAGGCTCGAGCTGCGCAAGGTGGAACTTCGCGAGCCATCTCTCGAATCGATATTCATTCAAACGGTTGGAGCGTCGGAGAATGACCCGATGCCACGAAAGCTGGGCACGGCATCATGATGAAAAGCCTCGTTGTTGCACGATGGGAGTATCTCGAGAAGCTGAAGAGCAAGGCGTTTCTCATCGGCCTTTTCGTGACACCAATGCTTATGGTCGCGATGGGGGTACTGCCCGGCCTGTTTGTGAATCAGGAGGACAAGCAGACAAAGATCATCGGCGTTATCGATCAGAGCGGCGATGTCGTCGATTCACTTGTTGCACGCCTGCAACGGCTGTACAAGCTTCCTGATGGTCAGCCGGCGTATATGGTACGATCCATCGCCAGCGAAACTCGAATGCCCCTCGATGAATCAATCGCAAAAGCAAATACAATGGTTCTGAGTGACGAGATCGAAGGCTTCTGTATCATCAAGAGTAGCATTGCGTCCGATACGTTCTTTGAGTTCAGGTCGAAGAATGTGGGAGATTTCCGTCTCACGAACCGGCTTGAGGAGAGTCTGAAGGATATTCTTTCGGAAAGGAAACTTGTTTCCCTCGGTCTGGATCCTTCGGTGTTGCGACAACTGAATTCCCGGCTCGATCTCAAGCTTGTGAAACTGTCGAAGTCCGGTGAGCAGGAAGAGAGCGGCTTCGAGCGCGTCTTCTACACAGCGTACATTTTCCTTATGATGCTCTTCTTTCTCATCGTAACGTCGGGGCAGTTGTTGGTGCGAAGTGTCATTGAAGAGAAATCGAATCGCATCGTCGAGATACTTGTCTCCTCATGTTCATCCACCGAGCTTATGGCCGGCAAGATTTTGGGACTTAGCGGGTTGGGACTGACACAGATGGCGTTCTGGGCGTTAATCGGGATTCCGATAGCCTTGTATTTTGATATTGCCCTCGTACCAGCCGGACAGATTGCGCTGCTTGTGGTGTACTTCGTTCTTGGCTATCTTTTCTACGCGGCAGTTTTCATAACGGTGGGATCGCCTCTCACAACCGAACAGGAAGCACAGCAGGTGAACAGCTATATCGTACTCCTTCTCATCATCCCGATTGTTCTTGCGCTGCCCGCCATGCAACATCCGAACGCAACGTGGCTCAAAATTTTGACATACATTCCATTCCTTACCCCGACCATGATGGCGCTTCGCATTCCCATCCAGATGCCGGACGCCACGGAGATTCTTGCAACAATCGTCCTCATGCTCGTTTCCATTCTCGCATCAATGTGGGTGGCAGGGAGAGTATTCCGAATTGCTATCCTTGCCACCGGTAAAAGGCCGCGGCTCAAGGAGATCTTCGAGTGGGTGAGAACGGGCTGAACCATGACTACTATTTCTTAGAAAGGAAGACAGATGAAATCAATCATGTGCGCTCTCGTTGTGGCAAGCATACTTTCAGTTCCTCAGCGGCTTCACGCGCAGGTAATACTGCCGGAGAAAGGGCAGCAGGCGGGATTGAATGAGAGTGTCTTTGGACTCGGCCTGACTGCCGGTCCGACGACGGGGATTGGCCTCAGCTTCAGGCATCATCTCCCCTCGGAATTGAGCTATCAAGTTGCAGGCGGGATCATCAAAGTTGATGAGCGCACGTCGTACGACATCGGACTTGGTGTCCAGTACGATCTTGTGCGGGGTTCCACCAACAGATTTTTTGTCGGGAGCGGGTTCGGCTACTATTACTCCGGAAAATCGAACGGCAATGAAATGAAAGCTCCGACGCGCCTCGGTCTCGGCATCGGTGGAGAATTTGCGGTGACGCCCGGGCTGCACACGTCGGTCGAACTGTTCTTCACATATTTCTCCGACGGAACGGTTCTGCCATTGCCACAACTGGGATTGTATTACTATTTTTATTGATGTCACGCTCAGTCTTTTTGATTCTGTTCAGGATTTGTGGTACCTTTGGGTCATCTGTTCCATTCCTTTTGATAATCCAGATAGCCCTGTGACAATCGAATCAGTTTCATTTTTTGTTATTGCTGCATTCGCTGTAACCTCCGCGCTTCTCATGGTCCTGCAGCGCAATCCGGTCATGAGTGCCATCTATCTCATCGGCAACTTCTTCTGTATTGCCTTGCTGTATCTCATGTTGCAGGCTCAGCTCCTTGCGGTTCTTCAAGTTGTGGTGTACACCGGGGCCATCATGGTGTTGGTCATCTTTGTTATCATGTTATTGAATCTGGGGAATGAAGAAAAGCTGACGGAGCGGTTCGATCTCAAGAAAGCCGTCAGCGTCGTGGTGGTTTTCGGTTTCCTGTTGGAAATGCTATATCTGTTTGGCGCCAAAAGCAATTTTCCGTCGCTTGAGATGATGCATCCGGAATCGGCACGTATCGGAACCATAGAAGCGATGGGGGAGGCTTTGTTCGGAAAGTTCATCCTCCCGTTTGAATTGACGTCCATCCTGCTGCTTGTAGCAATCGTAGGAGCTGTTGTTCTGGCAAAGAAAAACGCATAATCGGATTACAACACATTCGTGCCTCTTCATTATTATCTCGGCCTTAGCGCAATACTCTTCGCCATCGGTGTGGCCGGTGTGCTGACGCGCCGCAATGCAATCGTGGTGTTCATGTGCATCGAGCTCATGCTGAATTCCGTCAACCTGACCTTCATCGCCTACTCATCGTTTCTTGGTGACATCACCGGGCAGGTCATGGTCTTCTTCGTGATGGCAGTTGCCGCGGCTGAGGCTGCCGTCGGACTGGCAATTGTTATTGCCTTGTTCCGCAACAAGCAGACGGTCAACATCGATGAGATCAATATCCTGAAGTGGTGAACTCCTCAATGGCCTATCAGCTCATCCCCCTTGCGGTCTTTCTTCCTCTGGGGGGCTTCCTTGTCAACGGATTGTTCGGGAGAAAACTCAAATCAGAAGCGCTTATCGGAATCATCGGCAGTGCGGCGGTCGGGATTTCGTTCATCATTGCATGCGTTACGTTTGTTCAGATGCTTGGCAGTGAACCGGAAAATCGTACGCACATGGTTCATTTCTTCCAGTGGATTTCCGCAGGCTCGCTCGATGTAAGCTTTGCCTACCAGGTTGATCAGCTTTCCATTCTGATGATGCTCATCGTGACGGGCGTCGGATTTCTGATTCACGTGTATTCCATCGGCTACATGCACGGTGATCCGGGGTTCTGGAGATTCTTTGCGTACCTCAATCTCTTTATCTTTGCCATGCTCAATCTGATCATGGCGGATAATTTCCTTCTGCTCTTTCTTGGATGGGAGGGAGTGGGACTCTGCTCATATCTTTTGATCGGGTTTTGGTACGACAGGAAATTTGAGAAAGGAACCACAGGCGACGCAGCCAAAAAGGCTTTCATCGTCAATCGCATCGGCGATTTCGGTTTTCTGATCGGGATGTTCCTGATCTTCACCACCTTCAGTACGCTGAACTTCCAGAGTGTTTTCGCCCAGGCAGCGATTTACCCGGTGGGCACAGCGCTCATGTTCTGGATTACCCTGTCGTTGTTCGCTGGGGCTACAGGCAAGTCTGCGCAAATACCATTGTTCGTCTGGCTGCCCGATGCGATGGCTGGCCCAACCCCCGTCAGTGCACTCATCCATGCTGCGACGATGGTGACTGCCGGTGTGTACATGGTTGCGCGGTGCTCCATTCTCTTCGCCCTCGCTCCGGGAACAATGATGATTGTCGCAATCATTGGCGCAGCCACAGCGTTGTTCGCGGCAACGATTGGTCTCGTCCAGAACGACATCAAGAAAGTCCTTGCCTACTCGACGGTCAGCCAACTCGGCTATATGTTTCTTGCACTCGGTGTCGGCGCGTTTGCTGCCGGGCTTTTTCATGTTTTGACGCATGCATTCTTCAAAGCGCTTCTCTTTCTCGGATCCGGTGCCGTAATCCACGCCATGCATGACGAGCAGGATATACAGAAGATGGGAGGATTGAAGGAACATCTCCCGACGACATACAAGACGTTTCTCGTGGGGGCAATTGCCATCGCCGGCATTCCACCGTTGTCCGGATTCTTCAGTAAGGATGAGATCCTTTGGAAAGCCTTCTCACAAGGTCACTGGGGTTTGTGGCTCATCGGTTGGATCGGTGCAGCTCTCACAGCGTTCTACATGTTCCGTCTCGTCTTATTAACATTCGAGGGGAAGCCCCGATGGGAGGCAGGCGGGCTTCCTCATGAAGCCCCGGCGACCATGACAGTCCCACTGATTATCCTGGCCGTCTTGTCGATCATTGGGGGCTTCGTTGGTATTCCACACAGCCTCGGCGGTGGGAATGCGATCGAGCAGTGGTTGGAGCCGGTGTTTGAACGCGCCACGGACAAACTCACGCTTGGGGCTCATGGTGCTGGGCCGGGTGAATACATGCTGATGGTTCTTTCGGTTGGGATCGCGCTGGTCGGTATCTTGCTTGCACGAAAATGGTATCTCAAGACGAGAGAAGTTCCCGATCAACTTGCTCACAAGAACGCTCGGGTGTACAACACACTTCTGAACAAATACTATATCGATGAGATTTACGACGCTGCGATAGTTACACCGACCTTGAAGGGATCTGACAAACTTCTCTGGAGAGGTGTCGATGTCGGAGTGATTGATTGGATTGTCAACGCTCTCCCCAGATTTATAGGTAGTCTTAGCACCGTTGGACGGAAAATGCAAACAGGAATCGCGCAGAGCTACGTGTTTGTGTTTTTCGCGGGTGTGGTTGTCATCGTTGGCTGGCTGATAACGAGATAAGTTCGATCCACTATGGAATCCCATTACATTCTCAGTTTCATTCTCGCCCTACCTCTGGCAGGGAGTATCGCAATAGTCCTTGTTGACCGGGAAGCGAAGCTTGTCATTAAATCGATTGGCATTACGTCGTCCCTTGTTGCATTCCTTGCCTCGGTGTGGCTCTTCATTTCGTTTGACTCCGCGAGTCCGGGCATGCAGTTCGTCGAGAAGCACACCTGGATTACGAGTCTCGACGTGTCGTATCATCTTGGCGTGGACGGGATTTCCCTGATGCTTGTCGTTCTGACAGCATTCCTCACACCGATAGCTCTGCTTGCGTCTTGGGAGTCCATCACCACTCGCCTCAAGGGTTACGTTGCCCTGATGCTGCTGCTGGAAGTCGGCACACTCGGTGTATTTATGTCGCTGGACGTATTCCTGTTCTACGTCTTCTGGGAATTCATGCTCATCCCGATGTATTTCATCATCGGTATCTGGGGCGGGGGTGAGCGAATCTACGCGGCGATCAAATTCTTTCTCTACACGATGGCCGGAAGTCTCCTGATGCTGGTGGCCATCATATGGCTCGGCTATTACGCATCAACGACACCAAACGGATACTTCACGACGGATCTTCTCAAGCTCTATGAGATTGCCCCGAACATTCCCTGGAAAATCCAGAACTGGATGTTTCTTGCGTTCACACTAAGTTTTGCGATCAAAGTTCCGATTTTTCCTTTGCACACATGGCTGCCTGACGCGCACGTTCAGGCGCCAACAGCCGGCAGCGTCATTCTTGCAGGTGTGTTGCTGAAGATGGGGACGTATGGATTGATCCGGTTCAGCCTTCCGCTTTTCCCTCACTCCACCGTAACATTCATGCCATACCTCGCAGGACTCGCCGTGATAGGGATTATCTACGGAGCGCTTGTTTCCATGGTTCAACCGGATATCAAGAAATTGGTGGCGTATTCGTCCGTGAGCCATCTCGGATTCGTTGTACTCGGTATCTTTGCGTTGAATGAAGAGGGAATGCAGGGGAGTGTGATTCAGATGATTAACCACGGACTCTCGACCGGAGCTCTCTTCCTTTTGGTTGGAATGATCTATGATCGCCGCCATACGCGGGAGATCAAAGAATACGGCGGTCTCGCCCGATCAATGCCTGTGTACGCAACATTCTTCATGATCGTCATGCTTTCTTCCGTAGGGCTTCCGGGACTCAATGGGTTCGTAGGTGAGTTCCTGATTCTTCTGGGTGCGTTCCGATCGGAGTTCCTTGGGAATCACTGGTTCGCGATATTCGGGGCCACGGGCGTCATACTTGCAGCGGTATACCTCCTCTGGAGCTACCAACGGATCTTTTTCGGCAAAATAACAAACCCCGCTAACGAATCTCTCAAAGATTTGAATGCGAGAGAATGGGGTGTCCTCGTTCCCATCATCATTCTGATTGTCTGGATCGGTTTCTATCCCAACACATTCCTTGAGAAATCCTCGTTGGCATCAAAGCAAATAATCCAAACGATTGAGAACGCTCGTCGTGGAGAACAAATCAGAACAGCGTTTGATCAGCAACCAGTCGGGTCAAGCAAGGTGGTTAAATGAAAACCATCTCCCGACGTCTCGTGGTCACTGTGCTGTTGTCCCTGATGGGACTATCCACCACGCTTGCTGACGAAGGCGGGCATCTTGTTCCGGTCAACCCGTGGATGATACTTCCGTTTGTCATCCTCCTCCTCTCGATTGCAGTCGCACCGTTTATCAACAAGCATTGGTGGGAACATAACTACCCATATGTTTCCATTGGGCTCGGTTTGGTGACTCTCGTGTATTATCTATTTGGCTTAAAGAATCCTGAGAGAATTCTCGAAACGGGATCTGAATATCTGAGCTTCATCGCTCTCATTGGATCGCTGTTTGTGGTTGCAGGTG
>CAYPVN010000029.1:0-7734 GCA_964414155.1 uncultured Chitinophagales bacterium | reverse complement strand
GGCGATCCGCCGCTCTTCCTTGGCTATCTCAAAGGAATTCCTTTTTTTTGGGTGGCCGAACACCTTTGGTATAAATGGGCGCTCGGTATGCTGATCGTCCTGGCAGTGTTTTATGTTATCGACCTCCGCAATTTCAATGCACTTCCGGCTAGCGTCAGGCACGGGGCCGAAGGGGCGGAGGAAGAAGGTGAAGCAAGCGGTGTGCAAAATGTTTTGTACCTGGTGATCATCCTTATCGCTGTGTTCGTGACGAATCCTCCGTTCCTGCGTGAGTTGCTCATGATTCTTGCGGCGGCGGGATCATACTACACGACACATGAAATCATTCACCAAAAAAATGATTTCAATTTCCATCCCATAAAGGAAGTAGCTATTCTCTTCCTTGGCATATTCGCTACAATGATACCGGCTCTTGATTGGCTTGAGATGAACGCGACGACCATCGGCATAGAGTCGCCGGGTCAGTTTTTCTGGGCTACGGGAGTGCTCTCGTCGTTTCTCGATAATGCCCCAACGTATCTCAATTTCCTGAGCGCAGCCATCGGCCTCTTCGTCAGTCCCGAGATCGTGCAACAGGTGCAACACCTCGTCCAGACACACGGAGCGGATATCACACAAATGTCAGGGCCTCATGCTGTTGAAATCAAGAACACATTTACAACGCTCATGAAGTATCATTATGACTTAGTTGCGAGTGGCTCCGTTCCGCTCGACGACATCAGGGTTTCCTACCTGATTGGTAATCATAACATCTACATTCAGGCGGTGTCAATTGCAGCAGTGTTCTTTGGCGCCTGCACGTACATCGGCAACGGCCCGAATTTTATGGTGAAATCCATCGCCGAGCAGAGCGGAGTGGAGTGCCCGAGTTTTTTTGGTTACGTCGTGAAGTACACGTTACCGATCCTGATTCCGGTTTTTTTCATCACCTGGCTTTTCTTTTTTCTGGGAGAGTAGCAGACGCGCATGATTGTTTCGTTTCATGATGTCTTCTTGATTGCTCCGATCAGCATTGTATCGCTTACGGCGCTCGTTGTCCTGACTATAGAATCTCTCGGCGACAAGACCGAAGGACTCAATTGCTGGATATCCATTGTCGGTTTGATCGCAGCGATTGTTGCCGCAGCGGCCTCGTTGGTGAATTCAGGAACTGCTTTCGCGGGGATGGTGACAACCGGCGGATACTCCAGCTTTTTCTCGATTCTGTTCTGCCTTGCCGGCTTGCTGAGCGTGATGATCTCAGAATCGTACATACGCAAGGAGAACATCGAGCATGGCGAATATTATTCTCTCCTGCTCTTTGCAGTAGCCGGAATGATGCTGATGGCCGCGGCGGCCGATCTGATCATCTTCTTCCTTGGCCTTGAGACAATGTCGATAACGTTTTATGTGATGGCCGGTTTTGCGCGGAAACGACAAACGAGCAACGAGGCGGCATTGAAGTACTTCCTCCTGGGCGCGTTTGCAACAGGATTTCTTCTCTACGGCATTGCTCTAACCTACGGGTCCACCGGCACAACCTCCATTGCCACCATTGTCGCCCACGCCTCCAGCGTTCCTGATTCAATGTTTCTGATTGGACTCGGTCTTATACTTGTCGGGCTTGCATTCAAGGTAGCGGCGGTTCCATTTCATATGTGGGTGCCCGATGTGTATGAAGGCTCGCCGACACCGGTGAGCGGGTTCATGTCGACAGGGGGAAAAGCTGCGGCGTTTGCCGGCTTCTTGTTGATCTTTGCCCCGCACCTCGTTCAATCCATAGAGTCAGTGAGAGATATCCTTGCAGGTATAGCGGCGCTCTCGATGGTTGTGGGTAACATCATCGCCATTGCTCAGACCAGCATCAAACGCATGCTTGCATATTCGAGTATTGCCCATGCCGGGTACATTCTCGTTGGTGTTGTTGCAGCGAATACGTATGGGAGCAACGGCGTGATGTTCTACCTGGTTGCGTACACCCTCATGAACATCGGCGCGTTCGGTGTTCTCTCCCTGCTTGAGTCCGGTAACGGAGAGCATGTTACGTTCGACGATTATGCGGGAGCTTCTTCCAAGTATCCTGTTCTGGCGGGGTTGATGGCGCTGTTCATGTTTTCTCTTTCCGGGATTCCACCGTTTGCAGGATTCTTCGGAAAGTACTACGTGTTTGCCGGCGCAGTGCAGGCGGGGTTTACATGGCTCGCCATTCTTGGCGTTCTCATGAGCGTCGTGTCGGCGTACTACTATCTTCGCCTCGTCGTGTTGATGTATTTCAAAGAACAGCAGTCAATTCTAGAAGCTCCTGCAACGACGCTTGGTTTCACAGCTCTCATCATTGCAGCTGTCGCCCTCGTCGGGTTCGGTGTCTTTCCCGATACGATCCTCAGTGTTACCACACACTTCTTCTAGGCGGCCTATGCAAATGCTTGCGACAGCCGATCAGATGCGAGCCTTCGATCGTATCGCGATTACGACCTGCGGTATTCCGGCTCTCGTTCTAATGGAGAATGCCGGGCGTGCATTTGTCGATGAACTTGAGAAGCGTGCCGGGGGTCTCTCGGGAAAATCCATCATTGTAATGTGTGGGAAGGGGAACAACGGTGGAGATGGGTATGTCATCGCTCGTCATCTTATCAACCATAAAGCCACTGTTCGTGTCGTCCTTCTTTGCCATCGCCGTGAGGTTAAGGGGGATGCCAAAACGAATTTGGATATTCTCTTTAAGATGCGGCAGGAGCCAGCCCTTCAGATTATCGAACTGAAGGGTATTCGTGGACTCGCCAGCCTTCAGTCCGCTGATATCATTGTTGATGCGATCTTTGGAACCGGATTTTCAGGCAAGGTCAAGGGAATTCAGCAGAAAGCCATCGAATGGATCAACGGGCAGAAGAGCTTTGTTGCTTCTGTTGATATTGCTTCCGGCGTCAACGCCTCTACAGGAAGAGTTGAAAACTGCGCGGTTGAGGCAAAGTCCACGGTGACAATGGGATTAGCCAAGGTTGGACACTTCGTTGGTGCCGGCAGGGAACATTCAGGCGACGTTACTATTGCCGATATCAGCATTCCCCAATCTATACTTCGTCCCGATGCAAGACAAATCTATCGTGTGACGGCGGAGGACGTGGCAAGTGCTCTTCCGAAACGAGCGTTGACAGCTCACAAGTACAGTGTCGGGAAGGTCTTCGTGCTTGCTGGTTCTCGCGGTCTCACCGGCGCGCCCTATATGTGTTCCCAGGCTGCCATGAGAGCCGGTGCCGGTGGGGTTATTCTGGGAGTCCCGAGGTCCATTTACAATCCACTTGTCCGCAAGCTGACCGAGGTGATGGTCACATCATTGGAGGAAACTGCTGACGGGTCCGTTGCCGACGCCTCTCGAGATGTCATCAACGAGAAAATCGAATGGGCTAATGTTGTGGTGATCGGACCCGGTCTTTCTCGAAACCCCGAGACGCAAAGGCTTCTCCTTCATCTGATTCCATCAATAGCAAAGCCTCTTGTGCTGGATGCTGACGGACTAAACTGCGTGGCCAGGGATATTTCCGTAGTTCGGCGGCGAAAGCATCCGACCATCCTGACGCCTCATGTTGGAGAATTGAGCAGACTGTTGAAGAAGAAGGCCGACGTGATTGAATTGAATCGGGTTGTTGTCGCAAGAGACGCGTCCGACGAATTGAGAAGCATTGTTGTAGTCAAGGGCTCTCCATCTGTAACTGGTTCCCCAAATGGTCCGTCTTATATAAACCCTACGGGAAATCCGGGAATGGCCACGGCCGGAGCAGGGGACGTACTAACCGGAATCATTGCCGGTCTCATTGGACAGGGAATGAGTTCGACCGATGCCTCGTATTGCGGAGTATTCATTCACGGCCTTGCAGGGGATATGGCAGCAAACCATTATGGCCAGAGGAGTGTAATGGCTCTGGATATCCTTGCGGAGATCCACAATGCAATAAAATCACTCGAGATATAATGGAGTATCCTCACACAAAATATGGCTTTACCAGATATCAGTTGCCTTTTATACTATGGGCTGCCTTCATATTTATCAGTTCATCTATTCCTGGTCGAAGCATTCCCAAAATCAACTTTCCGAATGCGGACAAGATTGTTCACTTCATCATCTTTATGGTGTTTTGCGCGTTAACCGATCGGGCAATAAAATTTCAAGGTTGGTTTCCGCTTCTTGCAAAGTACCACTTGATATTCAGTGTCGTGGTTACTGTGTTGTATGGGATCATTGATGAAGGACATCAACTATTTGTTCCGAACCGCGACGCAAGCTTGGCGGATCTTGCCGCTGATGCTGTCGGCGCGCTCTTATATGTCGGGTCGTTCTGGATATGGTCATTTGCTCGCGAGCCGAAGACCCCTAACCTCACCGATGAAGACTGATCGTCTCTCGCCACCTATCGGCGAATTGATTTTCCAACATCAAATTCCTATTTTAGGTATTGCAGTTCTCACTGATTCATACTGATAAGAAGGCGAGGGCCGGTGTAATCCAGACGGATTCGGGTGAAATTCCCACGCCTGTCTTCATACCCGTTGGTACTCAGGGAGCCGTAAAGGCGGTTGAGCCAAGAGAGCTCGAAGAAATTGGAGCTCGGATAATCCTTTCAAATAGTTATCATTTATACCTGCGGCCGGGCATGTCACTAATTGAAAGAGCTGGCGGTCTTCATCGGTTTATGAATTGGGATCGGCCGATCTTGACGGATAGCGGCGGGTATCAGGTCTTCAGTCTATCCGACTTGAGAGGGATTGATGATGATGGAGTGACCTTCAAGTCGCATATTGATGGCACGATTCATCAGTTTACACCTGAGCGGGTAGTTGATATTCAGAGATCGCTTGGCTCAGATATCATGATGGTGTTTGATGAGTGCACACCGTATCCGTGCGATGAGGAGTATGCATGCCGCTCAAATGAATTGACGATCGACTGGGCTAGAAGGTGTAAGATTCGGTTTGAAGAGACTCAGGCTAAGTACGGAAAGAATCAGTCGCTCTTTGCAATCGTTCAAGGGAGTGTGTATCCGAAAATCCGTGAGCGATCGGCGACCCAACTCGTGGATTTGGATTTTGACGGATACGCGCTTGGCGGGCTATCGGTGGGGGAGCCAACCGATGCCATGTATGAGATGACAGAGATTTGCACGGGCATCCTGCCCGCAGAGAAACCCCGATACTTGATGGGCGTTGGTACGCCGGTGAATATTCTTGAGGCGATTGAACGCGGCATTGACATGTTCGACTGCGTACTTCCGACACGAAATGGGAGAAACGCTCTTTTCTTCACAAGGAAGGGAAAAATCAATGTGAGAAACGCGGCATGCGCCGAAGACTTCGCTCCCATAGATGAGTCGTGTGAATGTTACACATGCAAGAATTTTACGCGAGCCTATTTGCGGCATCTCTTCAAGGCTCGGGAGATCATGGGTTTGCAGCTTGCTTCAATTCATAACATATCGTTTTATCTGTGGCTTTGCAGATCGGCACGTAAGGCAATTCTCTCCGATTGCTATGCATCGTGGAAGTCAGCACAAATTAGGGAAATGACTGCCGAGCTAACCGACGCTGCTTGAACATTCAACTATAAACTTTGGAGGATCATTGAACACACTGTATCTAATCGCAATGTCGCCGCCACAAGGGGGCGATGCCGGTGGCGGAATGATGAGCACACTCATCATGTTTGGGTTGATCATTGGTATTTTCTATTTCCTCATTCTTCGACCGCAACAGAAACGCCAGAAGGGGAGACAGAAGCTGCTCGATTCGGTGAAGAAGGGAGATAAGATCATTACGGCCGCCGGACTTCATGGAACGGTGGCGGGAATAGATGATAAGACGCTCCTGATTCAAGTGGCAGATAATGTGAAGATGAAATTCGACCGCTCAGCCGTTGCCTCTATTGTGAGGGAAGGGGAACCGGACACGAAGGAGTCCAAGTAGGAAGAGTCGCGTGACAACTCATGAAAACATAGGCCGAGGCTTCAACACGATAGAAGAAGCCATTCAGGACTTCAAGGAAGGGAAGATCCTCGTCATTGTCGATGATGACGACCGGGAGAATGAGGGAGACTTCGCTTGCGCCGCAGAGTTCGTGGATGCAAATGTGATCAACTTCCTGGCGAAGAATGGACGTGGAATCATCTGCGCTCCGATCCTCCCTGCACGGGCCAGGGAGCTGGGGCTTGACTTGATGGTCGATAGCAACACCTCGCTGCATGAAACGCCATTCACGGTTTCCGTGGATTACGTCCATGGAACGACGACGGGCGTCTCGGCGGCTGACCGCGCTGCGACGATACGATCATTTGTCAACCCCGATACGAAGCCAAGCGATCTTGCACGGCCTGGGCACATATTTCCGCTTCGAGCGCTTGAAGGAGGTGTTCTCCGCCGCACGGGTCATACCGAGGCGATTGTCGACCTGTGCAAGATGGCCGGTCTTTATCCCGCAGGCGTGTTATGCGAAATCCTGAATGATGATGGATCGATGGCTCGCGTTCCCGACCTGAAAAAGCTCGCAAAGCATTTTGCGATGAAGATGATCACGGTCAGGGATCTGATCGAATACCGGATGATGCGCGAAAAGCTTGTGCAGCGCATCGTGGATACTAATCTCCCGACGATGTACGGCGAATTCCATATCTATCTGTATCGCAGTGAAACCGATAGCAAGGAACATATCGCCCTGGTGAAGGGAGAGATCGATCCCGAGAAGCCCGTTCTTGTCCGGGTTCACTCAGAATGTCTTACGGGTGATTTATTCGGATCTTTGCGGTGCGATTGCAACGAGCAGCTATTCTCTGCCCTCAGGATGGTGGATCGTGAAGGTACCGGTGTCGTTTTGTATATGCGGCAGGAAGGCCGCGGAATTGGCCTTATCAACAAACTCAAAGCCTACAGATTGCAGGACGAAGGTCTCGATACGGTTGAGGCAAATGAGAGACTCGGTTTCCGACCGGACCTTCGCGACTACGGGATCGGCGCGCAGATATTACGAGACCTTGGTGTTACCAAGATGAAACTCCTCACGAACAACCCGAAGAAAGTGGTTGGTCTCCACGGCTATGGGTTGGACATTGTGGAACGGGTTCCGCTTGAGATGAACCCAAACGATGTCAACGAACGCTATCTGAGGACAAAGCGGGACAAATTGGGGCATCTGATTCTGGTTGACCCAAGAAAACAGCAAAATGAGCAGTAAGGGACGCTTTGTAGTTAGTGATGTTTTACCTTGATTTTCTCTTTTCGGTTTTCTTAATTAGGTGCAGGTAGGCAGCGGTAAGGAAGAACGGTTAGCCACCATTCGCACGGCGGATGATGGCTATTCTTTTTGTCTCAACTTTTAGTTTTGGAGTAATCATTGTCTGTAAATGGAAAAGATGAACCAGTCTATCTGACTCGTGAGCGCCTGGTGGTGCTGGAACAAGAACTTCATGAGCTCAAGACAAACGGTCGAAAGATCATGGCACAACAGATTGCTGATGCCCGTGGGCATGGTGATTTGTCCGAGAATGCCGAATACGATGCGGCCAAGGAAGAGCAACAGCACCTGGAGCTCAAGATCTCAAAACTGCAATTTACGCTCTCCAGAGCCAAAATCATTGAGGCGAAGGACTTGCCGAATGACAAGATTTATATTCTTAGCCGAGTGAAATTGCGAGACCTGAAGACCAATGAGAATTTTGAGTATCTCCTTGTTTCCCCCGAGGAGTCGGATTTTGAGGAGGGAAAGATTTCAGT
>CAYPVN010000028.1:3163-15843 GCA_964414155.1 uncultured Chitinophagales bacterium | reverse complement strand
TTTCTCACATCGCCCGGCTGAACCGGGAATACCTGAGAGCAAAGCTTCTCTAAACTAATCTACTCATTCGTGCAGACTCACCTTCCCTTCGGCCTCACTCAAGTCTCCTCCTTCGCTGTTGTCCTAATTTGGAAAGAACTCACGTAGTCGGACAGAGACGCCCGACCTACGCCAGTGAAGAATTCTTGTATTTGACCAAAGCGTGGGACGACCGTCTCTGGTCGTCCGCACTGGCACACCAAATTCGGACAGTACCCCTCCTTCCGCAACCTTGCGCTGAACGCAAATAAATCGTAAGTTGAAGGCACTATTCGTGCCTTTTATTCATTCGGATCCATGAGATTCTTGTTCGTCATCTTGAGTGCGTTACTGCTCACCCTCGCATCGGAGCGGTGTCTTGCCCAGGATTCCAAAGAAAACGCAGACTTCAAGCTCGCCGTCAATTTGTACAACGATGGCATGTTTGACCTTGCTGCAGAGCAGTTGCGGCAGTTTATCAGCAGCTTTCCCTCCACCGCACAAGCCGCAGACGCCCGCTTTTACCTCGGACTCTGCCAACTGAAGTTGAAGAAATACGAGGACGCGCGTTTAAGCTTTCAGACATTTGCGCTGACGTATCAGGACAACCCGCGTGCACCGGAGGCATGGATAAACGTCGGCGAAGCGTTTGCGGCACTCGGGAACAACAGAGAGGCAGCGCTTTCGTTCGAGCGGGTCAGAGTATTTCACCCGAAAAACAAGCTCGTCCCCGATGCGTTGGTCCGCTCCGGGACGCATTTCAATCTTGCGGGCGACAAAGAAAACGCATATCGCGTGTTGCGAATGGTTGTTCAGGAGTATCCTGCGAGTAGTGCTGTTCCGGGTGCGCGCACTCAACTCGGTCAGATGTATTTTGAAGAGGGGAACTTTGAGCAGGCACAGAGCGAGTTAAAGCGTGTTGTGGATTCCAACCAGCCTCCGGAGACAGGGGCTCAAGCCCTTCTGATTCTTGGTAATCTCTACCTTGCCATTGGTCAGCCGGATCAGGCTCAAGCGACGTTTCAGCAGATCATTTCACGCAATGCTGGCAGTCCGGCTGCTCAAACCGCATATCTGAATCTCGGCAAACTCCAGGCCGCCACGGGCAAATACGTTGAGGCTGTGGAGAGTTTCAAGAAAATATTGGGGAAGGCTGACTCCACACTCCAACGGCAGGCCCTCGTCGGCATCGGCGATGCCTACGCAGGGTTGAGCGATGGCGCAAACGCTGTTTCGTATTACGAGAGGTTCATTGCCGGCAGTACCGACAACCCGGACGCGCATGAAGTTCTCTGGAAGATCGCGCTCGTCGGAAGCAAGACCAGAGATTACGCGACCTCTACTGACGCCTGCAACCGCCTGACCAGGTCAAAAGCATCCGGTATCTTTCGGCGACGAGCATTTGTACGGCTCGCGTTGAACGCGAAGGAGCAGGGAAACGCTCAACAGGCAATACAATTCTATACTGCTTTTCTTGACCAATACCCCGATGATGCCGCCACGCCGGAAATCATGTATCGGAATGCAGGTTTGTATGAAAAAGAGATCCGAGATGCACGCAAGGCGGCCCAGTTTTATGAGCTTCTCTTCACGCGCTATCCACGTTCGCCATATGCCGACGATGCATACGCAGGAGCGGCACGCAGCCACGAAGCAAGCGATGAGTTTACAGCCGCGCGTCAGTTGTATCAAGAGTTGATTCAGAAGTTTCCCTCTTCGGATTTCCGCCCTCTGGCCGAGGAGCGCATCGAAATGATTGAGACGTTCGAGATCAAGGAGAAGGATGCGGGGTTGGAAAAACTCGCCGCCCTCATCGGTGATATTGTGGGGGAAAAAGATAAGGCGGGACTTGCGTATAAACTCGGCGAGATATACTTCAACGACCTGAAGAACTACAGTGCCGCCGCTGCCCAATTCACGAGCGTCATCAACAGCGGTACGAGCAATCCCGACTTCATGGATGCACTGCTGCTCCGGGCCAAATCATATGGCTTCCTGAGCTGGAAAGACGCATCGTACAGGACCAGAGCAATCGAATCATACCAGACGTTCCTGAAAGCATACCCGGCTGAAATGAAGAGCGAAGAAGCAGCTTTCGCACTCTTTCGGCTGAATGCCACCTCCTTGTCGTCTGCGCGACAAGCATTCACGTCAACCTTGAGGAACTACCCCACTATCGCAAATCGTGATGCTATGCGATTGCGGCTCGGCGGCCTTCTCGAAGATGCGGACAGTGTAAAGGAGGCACTCGCAACGTATAAAGAGCTGGCACGAGAATTCCCCTCTTCTCGTTCCGCAGAGGAAGCACAGTTCCGATCCATCGGGATTCAACTCAAGCTCGGCGTGACTGACTCTGCGATTGCGCAAGGCACAAAATATCTCACTGCGTATCCCGACGGCGCTCATACTGCATCCGTCATTGCAACCCTTGCCCAGCTTGCAATGAAGTCCGGTGACACTCAGCGTGCGGTTGAGCTTTTGACAAGACTCGTTGATGAATTCGTTTACACTTCGTACGCAGATGGAGCCCGCGCCCGGCTCGCTGACGCTTTGCTTTCAGGAGGCGAACCGAACAAAGCCATCGCAATATATAAAGAGCTTGTGGATCAGCGGGCGGCAAGTCCCTTCGGGGAGACGGATGAGGATGTTTCTATATTGTTCGGTCTTGCAAAGGCTTATCAGGCTTTAGGCAATACCGCTGAAGCAAAGAACTTGCTCTTCAGGGTTCTCGCACACACACCTCCGGGCGAGCTTGCAGCACAGGCATTCACTCAGCTTGGCACAATCTATCGAACCGAAGGGTCTCTGGAACTTGCGACCTCCTATTTTAGAAGAGCAGGCACCGCTTCACCCAACACCCCAGCGTCACGCGAAATTGCCGACCTCCTGTTTGAGAACGGAGAGTTTAGCGACGCGATCAAACAGTATGGCCAGTTGCTTGGTACCGCGACAACCGATACCGATCGTCAATTGTATGAATCGAGAATCATTGTTGCGCGACTGAAAAACGATGATGTCACGACCGCGGACAAGGAGATCCCACTCTTCACAAAAAAATATCCCAAAGCGGAAGAAGACTTTGCACGGTTTGAACTTGAGAAAGGGAGCTACGCATTCAGGAAGAAGGATCTGAACACCGCGCGCAAGTCTTTCGAGAAAGTGGCTTCTCAGTATGATGAAACATCCTCCGCTCCTGACGCCCTGTACTGGATAGGAAAAATACTTGAGGCATCCAACAAGAATCAGGACGCAATCAAGCAGTTCAATGAGTTGATTGGAAAATACCCCGAAGCGCCGGTCACTCAACGGGCGTTCCTCTCCCTCGGCAACGTGGCATATACTGCGGAGAAGTGGGATGATGCGATCAAATACTACAGACATATTGTGGACGATCCCAAGGCCAATCCTGAAATTCTGCCCTCTGCGATGAGCAATCTGATTGAGACCTACGAGACCGCCAACCTCTTCGATGCCGCACTGACTTTGACAAGAAAGTATTTGGCACTGTATCCGAAGTCGGAAGATAGCTTCGACAAGAAAATCAAGATCGGAATTCTGTACCAGCGTCTGGGTTTCCACGACCAATCCGTGGTGCACTTGCAAGCGCTGCTCAACGAGGCGGGCGGTGGCCTGGAGGGAGAAATCCGCTACTACATTGCCGAAGCAAACTACAACAGAGGAGATTATCAGCAGGCAGTTCTCGACTTCCTGAAGGTTCCGTACCTTGTCACCAAGAAAGGCAAGATCGATTGGGCGCCGACCTCCCTCTACATGGCAGGACAGTCGTACGAAAAAATGGGGCGCTATGACCAGGCGCTGGCAATGTACCAACAGATTGTAGAACGACCCGGAATCGACGAAACCTTCAAGAACGCTGCACGGAAGGAAATTGACCGAGTGAAACTGGTCTTGAAGAAATCTTCCAACTGACCATGCTGGAGCGAGAAACCGACCTTATCCTCCAACTCCTGACCGAACGGACAATCGGACCACGGGACAGCATTGTCCTCAAAGAAGTTCTCGGCTCGACCATTCCAAGAAATATCAAGAAGTATCTGCAGTGCGAAGTAGTCCGGCGTCTCTCTTCTGATCTTCTCTCGACTCCAAGCTTCTCACACATTCCCGTAAAGGCAAAGACCACGGCCGCGGTCGTGGAGTCAATGCTTCAATTGGTTGCTCCTGAATACGTATTCCCCCGGAGGGAATTTCTCATCACGCTGGAAAACGGCGTCCACTTTCTGGAGAATTATCTCTGCAGGCCACGCTGGACGCTCGAACATTTTGTCTTTGAGAAAGAGGAATGCGTCCCCGTTGATTCATTGCTCTCGAGTCTTGAGTATTTCACTGACTACTCGTACCTCCGTGATCTGATCAAGCGTGCGACTCGTATCAAAGGGTGGTCCGAGATTCACCGGGACGATTTCCGGGCGCTTGTCGAGAAAATTGATGCGCAGGTGGTGATGAAGCACGCCGCGCACGAAATGGCGATGCTTACCAAGCCGATTTACGATTTCCTCTGCCTCGAAGATGCGCCTGTTGACAGGGCCATTCCTCTGAAACCGTTGCTCGTGTTCTTCGATGACAAGAAGATGAAGGTCATGAAGGAATATGTCGAAGAGGTGGCAAAGAACAGGGGCCACGCGGAACTCTCCATTGCCGAACTTGGGGAAATCATTGACACGTTGTTCATTGGTGATAGCACCACTTTACAAGCGGAAGTTCCGACGGTAACAGCGGGAGCAGTGGCACTTGAATCTACTGTTCAAGTTAACGACTCACCGGTCGAATCAACAGATGACGGCCCAGAGGGCAAGGAAGCAGAACCGGATCCCGCTGAGGCTCGCGTTGGGATTGAGCAGGGTGAACGCACACGCAAAGAAACTGAAACGGCGATCAGTAATCCGGACGCCTCGAATATCGTCACTGAAATCCAATCAGCACCTGAAGGATTAGGCATCGCAACGAACCCAACGCTCTCTCTTACGTTTGCAGGACTCAAGGAAACACAGCAAGCCCGACCCCTTCCCCGCCAGACCCGCTCGACCGAGGCGATCGGGCGAGCCGATGGCCTGCCCGACGTTCAGGGTCAGACGGGCGGGCTGACCAACCTTTACGATATCATCACTCAAGAACAACGAGAACGGTTCATTGAGAAGGTGTTCAAGAAAGACGATGCCTATTACACGGGGATCATGACAGCCTTGAACACGACACTCACGTGGAAGCAAGCTTCGCTCTATCTGAATGAGCTGTACCAGACAAACGGTTTGGATCCTTTTACCGACGAGGTCGTAGAGTTCACAGACGCCATCCATTCCCGCTATACTATCCCGGACACACACCCTGAATGAAATTCATTGACGTTGCCCAGATCCATGTGAAGGCCGGAGGTGGCGGTGTGGGATGCGTGAGCTTCCGGCGCGAGAAGTTTGTCCCTAAAGGAGGACCCGACGGAGGCGACGGGGGCAGAGGCGGCAGCATCATCATCCGCGCGAACCGGCAGCTCAACACACTGCTGGATTACCAATACAAGAAAAACTACAAAGCGCCACGCGGCGAGCATGGCTTGGGGTCGAACAAAACCGGCAGGAGCGGGCAGGATGTTGTGCTCGAGGTCCCGACCGGAACGCTCATTCGTGACGGATCGACTGAAGCAGTAGTTGCCGATCTTTTACATGCTGGAGATGAGATTGTCATCGCAAAAGGAGGGCGAGGAGGCAAAGGAAATGCCGCGTTTGCAACTTCGACAAACCAGGCGCCACGCCAGTACGAGCTTGGCGGCGAGGGGGAAGAGTGCGAAATCGTCCTGGAGCTCAAGCTCCTCGCAGATGTTGGCTTGGTTGGTCTCCCCAATGCTGGAAAGTCAACACTGATTTCTGTGATCTCCGCCGCAAAACCCAAGATCGCGGATTATCCGTTCACAACGCTTGTCCCCAATCTCGGCATTGTCCGTGTTGACAAAGGCAGCAGCTTCGTTGTGGCGGACATGCCGGGGCTCATCAAGGGCGCTCATGGAGGAAAGGGTCTTGGACTCCAATTCCTCCGTCACATCGAACGCACCCGTGTGCTTGTGTTCCTGATCGAATCCACCTCCGACGACCCAAAGGCCGATTATAATCTCCTCGTCAACGAACT
This sequence comes from uncultured Chitinophagales bacterium, assembly GCA_964414155.1. GTDB lineage: Bacteria > Bacteroidota > Ignavibacteria > UBA10030 > UBA6906 > CAYPVN01. The sequence continues at coordinate 9,690 of CAYPVN010000028.1, read as the reverse complement.
GAAACTTTTCAATCCCGCTCTGATCAAAAAAAAGAAAATCATTGCGCTGACGAAAGTTGATGCTGTTGATGAAAAACGACTTCCAAAGATCAAGAAACTCGCATTCGGTTCTGTCCCCACATACATGATTTCTTCAGCAACCGGGCACGGAATCAAAATCCTCGTTGAAGCAATGTCCAAGCTTCTTGCTTCAAGCGAACGGAAGACCGCAAGAGAATAGCATGGTCGCCTTCGTATCACAAAGGCAGCCACTGACTGCCCGGCGGGCAACGACGGTGCTTCTGATTCTCTCTGGCGTGCTTGCGTTTGTGGCGGCACTTGGTATGTCAGTGGGGAGCGTGTCGATTCCCTTCGGACGGGTGATCGGCGCGGTTACTGGAGCTGTTTCTCTCTCAGAGACTGAGAGAGTGATTCTTCTGAATATTCGACTCCCCCGCGTTATTCTTGCCATCGTGGTGGGATCCGGACTCTCGGTTGCCGGCGTGGTGTTCCAAGCCCTTCTTAGAAATCCTCTTGCCGAGCCATACATACTCGGAATCTCCAGCGGTGGAACTGTTGGAGCAATCCTCGCTATTGGACTGTCACTCGGCGCCAGTCATTTCATCACGCCTCTTGCGTCGTTCATCGGGTCAGCCGCCGTTATGTTTCTTGTGTACAGCATTGCCCATCGCCGCGGGCAGCTCGATACAAATACGCTGCTCCTCGCCGGAGTCATGATTGGCGCGTTTTTCAACGCGGCAGTGCTGCTCATTATCGCTGTCTTCAATCAGGAGCTGCGCAATGCATTCCTCTGGCTGATGGGAAACCTCAGCGCCGCAAGCATGGACTCGCTCGCCGTCGTCTCACCTCCGCTTCTCATCGCCACCGGTTTCCTGCTCTTCCAGGCGAAGCGATACAACTTGATTGCAACAGGAGATGAAACGGCGATGCAGCTTGGTGTGGATGTTACAAAGGTAAAGCGACTGTCGTATCTGATCGCCTCGCTGATTACCGGGCTGGTAGTGTCAGTCAGCGGTGTAATCGGCTTTGTCGGTCTGATCATTCCACACATCTGTCGAATGCTTTTCGGCCCCGATCATCGGCTGCTCCTGCCTGCATCGTTTCTCCTCGGCGCGAGTTTTTTGATCGTTGCAGATATCCTTTCGCGCGTATTGCTGGCACCGTCAGAAATTCCGGTCGGAGCAATCACCGCAGCGATCGGCGCGCCGGTGTTTGTCTACCTGTTGCGGAGAACATGAGCCATCTATTTTGCCCGCATGAAAACCAAAAGCCCTGTTGGGATTTCCAACAGGGCTTTTGCGCACGGACTACGTCGCAGTCAAGTTCTCACTTCAGCAGCAGCCCCGACAAGGAACGTCGGGACTGCTGCGTGTTTGTATTGGTATTATTTGAGCAGCAGCATCTTCCTTATCGAAGTCAGCCTGCGTTGACTGACCAGCGATTGCGCTTCGATCCGTATGAAGTAGACACCAGAGGCAACAGACCTGCCGCTGCGATCCTGACTCTCCCAGGTTCGTTTGTACCGACCGGCCTCCTCAACACCATCCACCAATCTCAGTACCTCTCGACCGAGAATATCATAGATCGTGACCGACACCCTGCTATCCTCCGGCAGATCGAACTGGATAGTCGTGCTCGGATTGAAGGGGTTCGGGTAGTTCTGGAAGAGAGCATACTCCTCAGGAATGAAGTCCTCGCCCAGCTTGGCCGCGCCATTTTGAATCGTGATATTCCCACCTTTGAGCAAAATGGGGGATGAATTGGGCAAGGTGCACGGTTCAGGCGGACACGTGACCACATGCTCGATATGGACACCAAATTTATCGTAAGAGTTCTTCCCTCCTTGCCCACTATCTACAAAGCAGATAGAGTAGTGGACAGAATCCTCCGCGGTCCGGACCCACGTAGAACCATCCCAGTAATACAGTTTTCCATATCCAGCAGATACTCCCGTATTCCCGACCCTGGAGTATTGATTCAGGGTACCCTTGAGGCGCCATTTGCCGTTGTTGATCACAAGACACTGGCCTCTGAATTGTACAGGGTTCGAGTTCGGCACCTTGCGCACAGTGAATCCAAAGTTCAGTCGGCCGAAACCACCCGAGGTCCACCACCCCCCACCTTCTGCAGCGTAGCCGGGAGACGCCACTGCGAGGCATACCTCGTCGCAGGATGGGAGGCAGACTGCGCCATTGGTTAGCCCACAATACGAAGCAGTGATCCCATACACACCGTCGAGCCAACCGGTCGTCGAAACTGATGGAGCAGTTGCTTTTCCATCACTGCCTGTTACGCCAGTCCCAAGAGGGTAAGGCCCATCAAGCAATGCTGCCGTGGTCGGATCGTCGTCGAGTTCGAACTTGATTGTTTGACCGACCTTGCAGCCACTTACTGAGCTCGAGAGTGTTGCACCGAGCGCAATTGAGTTTGGTACGGTGATAATCTGAGTCCCTGTGTAAAGAACCGAAGTTGCATACACTGCCACTGAACACGTTGTTGTACAGCCAGTTGCTGAACTGGTGACAGTAACGATATAGGTACCCGTAGTGTTCACGGTGGTTGTATCTGTCGTCGCTCCGTTGCTCCATGAGAATGTCGCAGGGCCGTTGGTCACTGCAGTCAGCCGTGCTGAGCCACCAGCTGGGCAATTAGGTATCAGCGTTGCGCCAATTGAACACGTCGGCGGCGGACTCTTGGTGACCGATGCTGTCGCCGCGCTCGTGCAGCCGGTTGCAGAATTGCTCACCGTGACCGTGTACGTACCTGAGCAACTCACTGTTGGGTTCGCTGTAGTATTACCCGAGATAATGCACGGGCCTGACCAGCTAAAGCTCACTCCAGCCGTCGAGGAACTCGCACTGATGATTATCGACGTCGTCGTACAGGTCAACTGCCCTCCCGTTGCACTCGCGCCCGGTGCTTGTTTATCCTGACCGACATAAGCCGTCGTTGTGCTTGTGCAACCGTTTGCAGAGTTCGTCACCGTTAACGTATACGTGCCAACTTTACACACTGTCGGGTTCTGGAGCGCCGAGGTGAACCACCACGGGCCTGACCAGCTAAAGCCCGTGCCACCCGTTGTGGCCCCTGATATCACGATGCACGTCGATGCGCAGGTCAATGTACCGCCTGTTGCACTCGCGCCGGGCGGCGTCTTGTTTTCACTCACCCCGGCCGTCGCTGTGCTTGTGCAACCGTTTGCAGAGTTTGTTACCGTCAGCGTGTACGTCCCGGACGCACACACCTGCGGATTCTGCACCGTCGAGGTAAAGTAGCCCGGGCCGGCCCAGCCAAAGCCTGTACCTGAAGTCGTCGAACCTGATAGAGTGATGCACGTCGATGCGCAGGTCAGTGTACCGCCTGTTGCACTGGCTCCCGGTGGATCGGTGTTTGAATTCACGGAAACAGTAGCAGTCGCGGAACAACCGTTCGTGCGGGTCACCGTCACTGTATACGTCCCCGCGCAGCTCACCGTCGGCCAAGATGTGGCTGAGCCAGAAACAATGCACGGGCCACTCCAGCTATATGTCACAACGGGAACGGCACCTGCATAGAGTCTTACTGAGGTTGTTGTACACGTCAAGGTGCCTCCACTAGTGCTCACTACAGGCGCGCCGGTGTTGGGACTCACAGAAGCAGTGGCAGTGCTTGTACAGCCGTTGGAACCTGTCACCGTCACCGTGTATGTGCCGGACGCACACACCTGTGGATTCTGCGACGTCGAACTAAAGTACCCGGGGCCTGCCCAGCTAAAACCTGTGCCCGAAGTCGTCGAACCTGATAAAGTGATGCACGTCGATGCGCAGGTCAACGTACCACCCGTTGCGCTTGCGCCGGGAGGCGTCTTGTTCTCGTAGACGAATACCGTCGCTGTGCTCGTGCAGCCGTTTGCAGAGTTTGTTACGGTCACGGTAAAGGTACCGGAACACGTCACGCTCGGGTTTGCAATGTTGGGGCTCGCGATGACACACGGCCCGGACCAGACAAAGCTTGTGCCCGATGTCGTCGCAGCCGAGAGAACCACTGATGCTGTCGTGCAGGTCAGCGTCCCGCCTGTTGCACTTGCACCAGGTGATGCGATGTTCTGACCAACTGATGCCGTTGCCGTGCTCGTGCACCCGCCCGCCGAGGTTGTGACCGTTACCGTATACGTGCCGGTTGCACTCACGAGGGGGTTTGCAGTTGTATTGCCGGAGATGATTCCCGGCCCGGCCCAACTAAAGGTGGCACCACCAGTGGATGAGCTAGCGGAGAGCGTGACTGATGTTGTGGTGCACGTTAGCGTGCCGCCTGTTGCACTGGCACCTGGAGGTGTACACGCCGCGCTGGGGCAACTAGCTGCTATTCGCGTAGAACCAACAGGATTCCAACCATTTGTAACAGCGAGCGAGCTACACGTCGCTCCAGTAGGGCAAGCAGTCGTACCGTCAATCTCTCTGGCGGGTGGCCAATCCCCACTGCTAAACTTTATTTTAACTGCCTCAAATTTGAAATCCAGAGAGTCGCCTACCGTTGGAGTCGCGTCTACCGCCTCTACAACTACATAGAGTCGGATAGTATCACCGGCAGAGAGTGCTATATCGGTAAACGTGCTGAAGATTGCTTCGAGTCCCCCGCCGATATCCTTGAAATCGAGGCTGTCATCAGTTGTTTGGAATCCAGGAATACCATTGGTCTCTCGATACAGGACAGCTCTGCTATTTTCCATGTCCGTCCTATCCTGACCCGTGAATTTAGCTCTAAGCTCCTTTAGTGTGTCTGGATTCGTTATGACTCTGATGGCAAAGCATAGAATGGGAATTTTTCTCTGTCCAGCACATGCAGAATCCGGTGAGACATCGAGAACTTGAACAGTCGCCACGTTGGTGGACGTCGCATCCGTAAACGTCGTCTGTGCCGTCCAGCTAGACGTCAATCCCGTCGCCGTAAGCGTAAAGGTCTGGCCGAGGTCATGACTCTGGATAATGTACTCGTCGTTGAAGATCTCTCCCAGCGTGTCGGCCACCGTGTAGAGAGTTTCTGCCGGATGGATGAAAGGCTCCTCAACAAATTCCAATTGCACGGTTTCGCCTGCCAGCCATCCGGTTCCGGTGACAACAACTATATCACCCGGACTGTAATCGCTCCTGTTGGTGCCGACTGTCGGCTGTTGCGCAAACGCTGCACCTGCCAACAGCACACTCGCAATGATGGTAAGAAGGGGTTTCATACGCACCTCGCATTATGGAAATGATTGGATGACAGACAGATTCTGAACTTGAGCAACAAGGAATTGATTATCGTGTTGATGATGTATTACTGGAAAACTGGAAAGATCGAGAACTGGAATGACACTCAACGAAGCGAATCACCCGACGGTTCACCGATTCAGGAGTCGTGCGCTGAATGCCTAGTAAACGTACAGCTACCCCAAGTGTATGCTTTTGGATCCTCGCGGTGTATCAGATGAAGTCTGATTCTTGTGTCGGTGTTTGTCCTACAATTTCTATCACAGACATTACATGCTGTCGGTAAAGGGGCGTGATTAGCAGCAAAATCAAGTGGGGCTCTGCTTACAACATAAAAAATACCTATGGGCGAAGGGGGGAACCACCCATAGGCCGAGAGAGGCCCCCACCCCAACACGGTCGGCGCGGAATGGAGGAACCTCGTCAATCATTCAACATCCGATGAGATGGGAGAGAAATCTTGCGACCGCGATTCCATATCGGACTCGTTGCGGTCATCGCCGTACATTAACGCCTGCAACTAAAGCCTTCCATTATTCGGATGCTATCAGCCGAAAACTGATTTTTTTGTCAGCGTTCGTCCTACAATTCCCATCACATCACGGTGGTGTTGCGCTGTGATCGAGAGGTAAGCAAAGGCTGGGAAGAGTTAACGTCTTCTGGGATGAAACGTGCGCTCGAGAGGGGCGCTGACAGAGGGTCCCCCTGCACAAGCCTTCCTAACAGCCTTCACGACCTCTTCAGAAAGAGTGTCCTTTGTCAGATACTCCTTAGCGCCGGCATCAAGAACACGACTGGCAAACTGTTCTTCGGAGTGAATGCTCATGACAACGATCGGGAGTGCGGGACTTTCTTTCCTAAGCTTCTTGAGCATCTCGAGGCCGCCGCGCCTCTGCATGTCGAAATCCAAGACGAGAACATCACAAGTTTCCAGGTTCAATTTCTCGAACACCTCCTGTACAGAGCGAGCTTCGCCCGTTACCTTAATGTCCGACTCTCCTTCGAGGATCTGTTTCAGTCCACGAAGAACGGATGGATTCCTCTCAGCGATGAGTACCTTGATCATCTCAGGTTGCCTGCGTTCGGGATAAAGCTAGGCATGCGAGCACTGAAGCGGTATCGGCGAAACTCCAATTCTTCTGTCAGTTTTTGTCTTACATGCTGGAGTCACGGCCGGGCACCAAATCCTGTGTAACAAGACTCTGATAAAACTGACTGTGCGGCTTTTGGGCGAGTATCAGTCAGTGAGTAGTATAGATAGAGAGGTTTGGAAGGCGATAAGGAAGAGCAAGAATTCGA